>DAOWJX010000072.1 GCA_030640155.1 Candidatus Aegiribacteria sp.
AAAAGCGAATATCAGTCATTGGATAATGAGTTACAAAAAGAAAATGGTTGCCTAAGGCCATGTTCATTGTGTTGATACTTAACAAGAAAAGGAGCAAATATGTTACTAATCCTCGCAATCCTTGCGACGTCGATGGTAGCGCCTGTTCATGACGGTGATGTTGATTGTGGCTATTCGGCATATATGATGGGCAAAGTAGACTGGGATTGTAACGCAGAATGCGCTATTGTCACTGTAACAGGACCGGGTGGGTTCAGTGAAAGTGAAACTCTCTGGTGGCCTGATCATTACTGTATTGAGCTGGATGACCCAGAAGAAGAAGATGTTTTCACTGTAACTTGTACTCTCATAATCGGTCTTTCACCCTACCCAGTAGATATTCGTCCAGGTATCGTATATCCAGATGATTTCGTTTTTGTATACCCGCAGAAGTATTGGGCGCACTACGAGGTTTTCGTCTGGTAAATAGATAAAGAGTAACTTACCTTAGGCAGCCATTAGCTTCATATCCGCATAAATCGTTTCCCGCCAATCGTGCTTATCTTCCTGGAAGTTTCGGGTGATCTGAGCAGGCTTAGAGTATTTGCTCGATACTGCAGGGATTACTCAAACCTCAGGGTAAGCATGATGTAGGTGCATCTGTTGATGAAGTAGTAATCGGTCTGTGGCTGGTAACTTTGTGAAGCGTCATACCCCAGTGAGAAGGAGTACAGCCCGTTGGAAAGAAGATCGATCAGAGCAGACAGCGTAAGCTCGTATCCTTCAGAACTGTCCAGATTGTACGCCGCCTCACCGGATAGTTCGATAAAGGGGATCACACTGAGGAATGAAGATCCTCTGAGCCTCAGTTTCAGTTCGGGTACAACAATCCAGTGGTCATCAATCTCCGAATCCAGGCGTTCTTCGGATCTGCCGAATCCCATATAGCCTGTACACTGAAGCTTAGAAAACGGATCAAACCTGTAACCCAGGCCTGCGGTAGCTTCGAATCTGTTTCGGTCAGTTGAATAATCGCGTTTTTCCCAGGTCATCAATAACTGCTGGAAGAAGCGTCTGGTGGAATAGTTATTTACAGATAGGGAGGTCATTATGGATGTATATTCACTTTCTGATTCAGGCCACCGGTTCAGTGTATATTTTCCGCTTGCAGTTATGTTACTGCCGTATAGACCGTATTTGTAGATGATGTTCGCTTTCACTGAGAAATTTCGATTCTCGTACTCACCGGTATTGTTGTAATAACTTAGACTGGCGTTACCGGATAAACCCGAATAACGATGATCAGTGAATGATTCATTACCTTCCGAATCCAGCAGTTTCTGTAGATCAATATTAAGTACCAGATCCCGGTTTCGGTTGATCAGAATGATACTGTCTGCATTTAAGCTGACAAGGGTTGTATAGGTCTCAAAAGCAAGTTTTGTATGGCCGGCAAACTCCGCAGCAAGCCCCTGCAGCGCAACACAACCAGGAGAGCCGGTTCGATTCCATGCCTTCTGCATCTCCAGGAAAGCTTCATTATATCTTCCTCCCCGCATCAGAAGAATTCCCTGTTGCTGCAGAGCACGGCTGTTTGTGCTGTCTTGTTCGAGTAGAGCCAGAACCTCATCCATAGCCTCGTTCATCCTGTCAAGATGAATAAGAAGTTCGATATGCCAGAGAGCCAATTCAGGGTAGATCACTGAACCCCTGCTGGACGGGATTATCTCTTCAGCTTCCCTGTGTCGGCAGAGAATGCTCAGTATCCTGGACTTCAACAGCAGAGTTTCGAAATCTGATGAGAACTCATTGATATGTGAGAGCAGAGGATCAATGTATACACCACCCGTGAGAGCTATATCCGTCTTAACACAATCGATGTAATCGAGATCAGGCATATCCCTATCATGATAGAGCAGCATTTCAAGCTTGTACATGCTTCTCAGAATATCCGGTGTTCTGACGCTTCTCAAAGCAGTATCGAGAAGAGTGAATGCCTGCTGCATATTACCGGTAAGGCGAAGCTGACGGGAATTGAGCAATGATACCAGCCCTCTTTGCAGGGAGTTCTGTGAATGAATATCAGATATCAGTCTATCTGCCTCAGTCAAATCGTTATTCTCTTGAAGGTAGGCTACCAGAGCAATATCAGTATAAATGTCCGAGGGGTATTGAGTAAGATATTCAATGGACTCCTGAGTGTTTCCCTTTAACCAGCTGCAAGTTGCAAGCGCTCTATACATTATCGGGGAGGGATTATCGCAGCGATCAGCTCGTTCCAGGGCATATCTGGCTTTCTCCGGCCATCCACGGATAAGTAAAGCCAGGCTGTATGAAGACCAGTTCTGTGAGCTGGTTGAGTCGGAATACAGTTCCAGTTCAGTACGATTCAGAACAGGTATGATCGAATCATAGGTTTCATATGCTGCAACTGCGGCTATTGAGCAGGAAGTAAGAACGAAACAGTATATTATAATTCTCATAATCCATGTAATATATGAATATGTAAAACTGCGAGTAGAGCCCATAACATCGTCATGCATCAAAATAATAGTATCTAAGCTTGTTATTACTGAGCAATCGAAACCATACTATTGTGTTCATATACTTCTGTGAATTCATAAAGACCGCTTAGTCAGTATAGGCATTATCACCACAATGGATTATCAGCCTTACTCTGATTGATTCAATACTTCTATTTATTTGCGAATGTTATTTTCTTTTAGCATAGTCTTGTGGATTATTATTACTTCCTCTGAAAGGCTGATTTCCATGATTAAATTGATGCTTATTGTGCTTGCAGTATTCGTATCTGCGGCATTGGCCGTGGAACCGGATGTCACGGTGCTTGATAACGGACTTACAGTGATAACGCAGGAACTCCACTATGCACCTGTAATCGCTTCAGTCATTTCCTACGGAGTCGGTTCAAGGCACGAAACCCGTGACATCATGGGGATAAGCCACTTCGTTGAACACATGATGTTCAAGGGAACAGAGATCATGCCCAAGTCCCGATTCTGGCAGATCATTCAGAGAGACGGAGGATTTTGCAATGCACAGGAAGGAGAGGATGTAACCTGGTATTACCTGCTGCTGCCATCAAGCAGGCTGGAAGATGCATTGATGATCGAAAGCGACAGGATGGTGAACTGCACCATCGATTCAGCAGAAATTGTATCGGAGATAAATGTGGTTCATGAAGAGCGGCGAATGCGCTTCATTGACAGCGCAGACGGAGCTTTGATGGAAGCTCTTTATGAGATGGCCTTCACGGAGCATCCCTACGGACAGCCTGTGCTGGGATACGATGAAAACATTCTGGGATATGAACAGAACATGACCCGCAGCTTCTACGAAACCTATTACTGCCCTTCCAATGCAGTGCTCACGATTGTTGGGGATTTCAATACAGATGAACTACTTGCACAGATAGATAGTTACTTCGGGGATATTCCTCCGGGGAGTGTGCCTGAAGAGTCTGTCCCTGTTGAGCCTGAGCAGACCGAAGCAAGATATGTGGAAATCGAGCATGCTTCAAATCTGCCCAGATTCAACATGTCCTTCCACTCTCCTGCCGGTACCGATCCTCTGAATCCAGCCATGACAATGATATCAGCTTACCTCGCCGGGGGAAGATCCGGCAGACTCAGTCAGCTGCTTGTTGAAACCGATCTGGTTTTCCATACCGGAGTAAGGAGAGACAACAAGATAGATCCCGGTTTGTTCACCATCTATGTGACCATGAACCCTCCCGGAGACAATAGCCTGAGCATTGAGGAGGTTCAGGAGATCATCTGGAGCGAGCTTGAATACCTGGCAGAGAACGGAATTCCAGAAGAAACCCTCGATGAACAAAGAAACAGATACCGTGCCAGGGAGATACTGAGCAACTCCTATCCCCTGGGGCTGGCGATTGACTACGCACTTTCATTTTCGATATTCGGCAATCCCCTTTACATGCAGGAGCAGATGGAACTGATAGAGCAGCTCACTCCTGCCGATATCAGCGCAGCGGCCTCTACATACTTCAGCAGGAACAAAGTGAACATTGCCGTACTTGTTCCTTCAGCAACTGCGGGAGCTGAAGCAACCGGCGAACGAGAGGAACTTCCCACCAGCATGACGGAACCTGAATCAATCGATTTTGACGGTCTTGAAATACCGGAAGAGTTCCTGACACCGCCAGAAACATCCATCGCTGACGGTGTGCAGAAATACGAGCTTGAGAACGGGATTGTACTGCTTGTGCGGGAAGACCACACATTCCCTGTGGTATCCATTAGCTTTGCAGTACCCATGGGCAGTATGATGCACTCCACAGAGCTTAACGGTCTTGCCTCAGTAACCGCTGAAACGATGTTGAAGGGCACCGAGGACCTGGAGTATATAGAGTTCCACAAGAGGCTTGAGATCGAAGGTTCTTACCTCAGGCTCTATGCCGGCGCGGAAAACTCAATAGGTTTCGTTACCCTGCTGTCCGAAGATCTGGAGACAGGCTTCATAACAGTTGCAGATCTGCTCCGGAGACCGGCCTTCAGAGAATCCGACTTTGAGAAAGTGATGAGCAATAAGTACGCAAGACTTTCAGCAGCTGCTGAGAATCTGTTCAGTGTTGCCTTCGATAACCTCACCGCTATTACAGCGTATTCTCCCGCCGATATCACCACGGTTACCAGTGAGACTCTGGACAGAATAAGTATTAGCGATGTCATAAGTTTCTATGACATCTGCTGCCGGCCGGAAGGCACTGTTATTACCGTGGTTGGTGACATCGATCCTGAAGAAGTCCACTCAATGACGCAGAACTACTTCGGGGATTGGATCAATCCCAATGAACCTCTCCCCTCTTTAACTATTCCCAGGTACTCCACCGCTCCGGGAGATACAGTGATAACATTCATGCCCGGAAGAACGCAGGCTGCGATAATGATATCCAGAAACGCTCCGGGAACTGAAATGCCCGATCACCCGGCTTTCAATATCATGAATACCATCCTCGGAAGGGGTCTCGGTTCAAGGCTGGGTTACAGTGTGCGTGATGAACAGGGGCTTGCATACGGAGTCGGCAGCTGGGTAGGAAGCACGGACAGTACTGGTTACTTCACAACCTACCTTACAACTCTCGCGGACTATGCACCCCAGGCTATAGTGTCAGTAATAAATGAGCTGGACAGGATCTCGACCGAGAATGTTCAGGATATCGAACTTCGCCTCGCAAAGGCAAGCACGGTGGGAGGCGAAGTTCGATATCCTGAACATTCTCGGTCGAGATCCTGTCCAGCTCATT
>DAOWJX010000035.1 GCA_030640155.1 Candidatus Aegiribacteria sp.
GATCTCTGTTACTATTTCAGCATCATCGACATCAGGATGAACTCGAATGGTGATTAAGGTAATTCGACCGTCCTGAGATATAATCTTACCCGCGTACATTTCTCTTCCAAGTGTATATTCGCGGAGAGTTTCCAATTCAAGGCTGTCTGTCGGAATATCATTCTTGTTGATCAGCCGTTTTATTTCTAATCCGAATTCGGTGTCCCTCATATCAAGAACATCGGTCAGACTCGTGACACTCATAACACCTGAAACAGTATGGAACGATTCAGTTATATTTCGGATTACTGTGAGAGCTTCATTTGTGAAGATATCTTCACCTTCCACCGCTACCATGATGATATCGTTCCCGCCGTACTGCTCACCTACATGATCAAATAGGCTGACTACAGGATTATCATCATCCAGGTAACTGATGAGGTCGCTGTTGATGACAACCTTGCTGAGTCCGATAGCCATAACGATCGTAATAAGAGCAACCGATATGATAATCGCTATCCGAAACCTGATTACAGATTCTGTAAACCACTTCATGCATTATCCTTTAACGTGTTTCAAGACCCTGAAGCAGGATGTCCAGCATCGTCCTGACTGTTTCATCCAGATCATCCATCGATTTGCCGATTATCAGACGCAATTCCAGGCCCTTCATAATGATGATTATCATTTTGGCGGTAGTAAGAACATCCCTTATCCTGAATACGCCGGTATTGATGCCTTCTGAGAGAATATTCTGAATTGTAGTGTTCTCGAAATCGGTGAATGCTTCACGTTCCTGCTCAATAAAAGTGTATTGTTCCAGATAAGTCTCAGTCAGAGAGGCGTAGTAGACACTTAACTTGAATAGCAGGCGCATTCGCGTAACAACATATGCTTGCAGCTTATCTTGAGGCGAAGCAGCCTTCTGGACTGCCGTGCGTAGTTTCTCTATCAGAATCTCAGCTTCCTGCCGAATCACAGATGAAAGAATTTTCTTTTTGTCTCGGAAATAGTAGTAGAGAGAAGATTTGGACATACCCGCTGATTCTGCAATGTCTCTCATGGTTGTTTTTCGCAGTCCATATTTATCAAATACTCTGATTGCTGCCTGAAGGATTCTCTGTGCTACGTCTTTACTTTGTTCATGCATTTAAATACTCTTTCTACTTTTCGACCAATTTTGTCAATATATACAAACATTTATAGAATACGTCAAGAATCTAGTAACTCAAAGCACTTAGATTCGAGTAGAATCTGCTTCGAAGCGGTATTGCAGCCTAGTTAAAAATCGAAATTGAATCTTCGAATCCTGATATGTATCACATTTTTCCATGTCTGAGGATCGTGATAATAAGGAAGAGTGCCATTATAGCTGCTACTATAAATCCTGCAAGTCCGATAATAGGAATATCATTCCATTCAGGAGGTACTCCCGACAGCACAATTACCGAAGAGCCGATCACAAGAGATGCGACAAGAATTGAGAATGAGAGCCTGTTGCTGATTCTATCGAATGTGGACATCATCTTCTCAAACCCTCTGTGCTCCAGTTGTACCTTCGTCTTTCCCCCGGTGATCTGCTTGAGTATCGTGCTGGTTTCCTGCGGGATAACCTTAAGAAGCTCTGCTGATTCGCGCGTAAGGTCAAATAAGTCTGTGATAATACGATGCGGAAGCAGTTTCTCCAGTTTGATCCGGCTGAGAAACGGAGTCATTACTTCCGCATATTTGAATCCCGGGTCAAGCTTCCGACCCAGTGCCTGTGATGCAGCAATAGCTTTCATCATGATGTAGAAATCGGGAGGAATTCGTAGACGATGTCTAGTAACAATCTTCATTACGTTTGTCAGAATCTGACTCAGATCCAGGTCTTCCAGCTCTCTGAAAAGGTAACGATCAAGTAACTCGGATATACTGTTCTCAAGGTCTTCTCGGGCAGGCTCCCGGTCGTAGTCTACTATCTTGAGCAAGGTATCCGTCAACCTGATTTCATCGTTTTTTACCGCATAAGTGGCGGCATCCACAAGAGATTCCATCTGCTTTCTGCTCACCCGGCTCATCATACCGAAGTCAAGATAGCAGATAACATTGTCTTCGAGGAAGAGAACATTCCCAGGATGAGGATCCGCATGAATGAATCCATGAATGAATATCTGCTTCATCATGAGATCTGCTCCACGAAATGCGAGAAGAGCGGGGTCCAGACCGGACTGTTCCAGCAGACTGATTTCAGATGCCTTGATTCCCTCAACATACTCCATTGTCAGAATACACTGGGAGGAGAATTTATGGAAAACCGCAGGCACATGTATCGTTTCCTCGTCAGCAAACTGGCTTGCAAACCTTTCCATGTGGGCTGCTTCCAGAGTGTAGTCAAGTTCCTTCTCTATCATCCTCGCGAATTCATCGACTATCCTGGTCGGCTGCTGTAATTCCCATTCCTCCGTGTGTTTCTCGGCAAGTGTTGCCAGGTGACGGATTATTTTAAGATCGATCTGGATTGTTTTTAAGATCCCGGGTCTTTGAACCTTAACCACAACATCTTGTCCATCTGGCAACTGTGCGTGGTGGACTTGTCCAATAGAAGCCGCTGCAAGAGGGCTTTTATCGAAATACTTGAATATTTGCTCAATCGGAGAATCCAGTTCTGTTTCTATGGTTTTTCGCACACTATCAAAGGAAACAGGAGGAACATCATCCTGCAGCTTCTCAAATTCCCTGATCAATTCCGGTCCGATCAGATCAGGTCTTGTGGACAGTATCTGACCTGCTTTCACAAATGTCGGACCGAGTTCCTCAATAGCTTTCCTCAGACGGGCTTCCCTTGAGAGCTTCGTTATCTTTTCTCGTTCGGGGACCCGTGAGGTTGTCCTGAGAAGATTTTCCATAACACGATCCCCACGAATCCTGTTGAAGACGTCCACAA
>DAOWJX010000177.1 GCA_030640155.1 Candidatus Aegiribacteria sp.
CCCCTATGTAGCTGAGCGTGAAAAGAGGATCGGCGGCTACGTTGAGACCCACATGCTTCATTGCGGATAGCACTCTTGCTCCTGCGAATGACGCTCCTGCAATAACCTCAAGACTGACTTTTTCATTAGGAGCCCATTGAGCATCAATCTCGTCGTATTCATCTCCAATTGTCTCAAGTATTTCAGTAGAAGGAGTCCCGGGGTAGGCTGACGCGAAATGCACGCCGGCTTCCCATGCACCTCTTGCAATGGCTTCATTCCCTGAGAGAAGGAGAGTTCCATCCACAATCGTATTGAGTTTATTTCTCATTTGCCGCCTTTCTGAAATTAGCCGTATGTCTTCTCTTCCTCAACAGAGTCCAGAACTCTCAGCACACCTCTGATAAGAGCTTCCAGCTCTTCTTCCCCTGGGAAAATAATCACATCTCCGAGAAACTTAAGCCCTTCACTCAGCCTGTCCGTCATCCATCTGTTATGCGCAATTCCTCCTGTAATTACAATAGCATCTACATTTCCGTGAAGAGCAGCTGCCATGGCGCCGCCTTCCTTGATCATCTGGTAAACCATCGCCCTGAGGGCCAGATCGGCTGTTTTATCACCTTTTTCAGCTCTTTGCACCGCTTCTCCAACATGGTCGGTTCCCGTGTAGGCATAAAGACCTCCTTCTTTCAGGAGCATCCTTTTCATGTCTTTCCAGTTATAGTCTCCTGAGAGACACAATCGAGCAAGTCCTGTTGTTGGAAGCGCCCCTACTCTCTGAGGGCTGAATGGCCCTCCATCATTTGCCTGACTCGTATCAATCATCCGTCCTTTTCTCAGGGCATTTACCGATATCCCGCTCCCGAGGTGAAGTACAACTAGATTAATTTCATCAAGATTCTTCTCAAGTCTTTCGGCTGCCTTATACGCTACCATGCGGATATTGAGAGCATGACTCAAGCTGATTCTTGGAAGACATGGAAGACCGGAAAGCCTTGCCTCGTCAATCATCTCATCAACGCACACAGGATCGACAATAAAAGCAGCGAGATCTGACGGTTCCGCAATGCTGAAAGCAAGAAGAGCTCCAAGATTTGACGGGTGGTCAGCCTGTAGAGTTGTCCCGTCCCGTATATCATCAACAAGTTTTCTGTTTACTCTGTAGGTTCCGCTTTTCAGTGGTTTGAATGCTCCTCCTCTGCCCACAACAGCCGTCAGGTCTGAGATATCATATCCCGCCTTTGTAAGTGTATTCAGGATGATTTCTTTTCTAAACTCATGTTGATCGAATGTGGTTTCAAACTTTCCCAGCTCTTCCGGCAGGTGCCTGATATTTTTTTCAAACAGCTGCTCTTTTTCCCGGAAGAGACCGAGTTTTGTAGAAGTTCCTCCCGGATTGATCGCCAGTATTAATCTTCCTTCCTCAGACATTGCATTCCCCGGAGACTACAACTCCAAGAGCAAGGGAATTCAGTTTCGTAAGAGGTTTATCAGAGCGTGACAGCATTACCACCGGAGCAGCCGCTCCCATGATCAGACCTCCTATCTCCGCTCCAGCCATATACATCAACCCTTTCGCGAGAATGTTCCCGGATGCGATATCAGGCGTAACCAGAATATTTGCTTTTCCTGCAACCGGGCCTGTAATGTTCTTCACTGCCGCTGATTCGGGGTCAAGAGCCCCATCGACTGCTACCGGTCCGAGAATTTCCAGCCCGGGAATACCCCTGCCTGCTATTCCAGAGAAGTGTATTGTCTCGGGCATTTTGGGATTCTCTGTTTCTATTGCGGCAAGCAGAGCAACAAGGGGCTTCTCCGCACCCAGTTTCATTATAACATCGGACGCGTTGAGTGCTATCTGTACGAATTCGTCAGCCTCAGGCCTTATGTTCATTCCTCCGTCGGTGATTATGATCAACCTGCCCATGTTCGGTGCGCTCACAACAGCTACATGACTCAGAACCCGACCGGTACGAAGGCCTGTATCGCGTTCAAGCATGGCTTTCTGAAATATCGAGGTTTTCAGCATACCCTTCATGAGAATTGAAGCCCCTCCTGAACGGACCATCCTTACAGCGTCCGTAGCTGCCTTCTCCGGATCATCCGTATCCACAACTTCTATTCCTGATGGAAGATTCATCCCCAGACTCGAAAGAGTATTATTCACTCCCGCCAGCGGGCCGAAAACAACAACCGAGGCCAGATCCTCCTCCACAGCGGTAATCAGGGCTTTAAGAGAGGCCGGATCATGCCCCATCGGAACGGCCACTCTGGCATCGGATATATTTTTAGCTGCCTGTCTGATTTCAAAAAAATTCTTGTACAATTAAACCCCTCCCATGATCCTGTTATCTTACTATCGAGATTGTGCTGATTGCTCTCTATTAAAAAAAAACGAGATTATCATGCAGTGGTCTCCAGGCTGTCGGATTTTGTATTATGTAACCAGATTCACTCAAGGCCAAGGTGAAAGGAACAGTATGGTGAAGAATGGATAAAACTGATAATCTGGCTGAAGCATGGAATAAATGCAGAGCTGTCCTTTTCGATTTTGACGGAGTTCTTGCGGACAGCGAGCCTTTTTTCAGAAGATCCTGGAATGTTGCCCTGGAACCCTGGAACCATTCAATTCCTCCTGATGATTACTGGTTGTACTGGTCTTCCCTTGGTGAAGGGCTTGAAGGTGAAATCCGCAGACACGAGCTTAAGAACGTTGATGTTGATCAAGCAGCTTCTTCTCAGAGAAAGATATATGAGGGTTATTGCAGACGGGGTGATATCCCGCTTTTCCCACAGGTACCGGAGTTGCTGGCCAGGCTTTCCTCCGGAAAAGAAACTTCAATGCGCCCCTTCTGTATTGCTTCAAATACCCCTTCATGGATAGTGAGGAAAATTCTGCTTCATTCCCATGCGAATATTCCTGCGCTTGTAGGAGGAGAGGGTTTAAGGAAAAAGCCGGCTCCTGACATTTTCCTTCTTGCCGCTTCAAAGCTTGGCGCTTTACCTTCTGATACTCTGGTTTTCGAGGATTCATGGAAAGGCATCAGGGCAGCGGAAGAAGGTGGTTTTCAAAGTGTTCTTGTACTTAACGACCTTAATCGCGGGCTTGACATTACGTCAGGATATGTAATTAACGGTATTGGATCTATTCTCGAAATCCTTGATACAATAGACATGAATTGAGAAAGGAAAGTAGAATATGAATTTGATTATTGAGACCAATCTGTTTGCTATTCCTATTGTAGGGCTGCTTATCGGGCTTCTTTTCTGTTTCCTGGGGAAGAAACTGCTTGGTTTCGTCTTAGTTCTTTTCGGATTTCTGATCGGTTATACGATTGGCGCGGAGTTTGTCTGTGATGCTCTTAATAAAACTGTCACCGGTTCCCCCTGGATTCCCTGGTTAACTGGATTGGTATCGGCCGGACTTTCCGTGGTTGCATGGAAAATATCAATGTTCTTTGCCGGTACGATTATCGGTCTTTTTGCAGCGAGGGGTATTTTCCCAGGAATTCCAGGCATTGCTCATGTGGGAATTGCTCTTACTATCGGTGTTCTTGTACAGATATACAGGACTCCTGTCATTGCATTCATAACCGCTCTGGTCGGAGGCTACATCGCCGGATTTTCAGCTCTGGTTCTTCTTGACCAGGTTGGATTCACCCGAACACTGGGGTCGTACTCTGAAAACCTTAACAGCGGGTTCATTATCGGGATAGCCCTGACCGCTATTTTTGCGATTACCGGTTATTTCTACCAGACTAGAGAACTAAAGGAGTGACTGGTCTGTGTCTTGAATTGACTGAATCGTATATTGCTTTGTCTGAAATAAAGGTTTTCAAGGAGCGGGAGGATTCAGTTGACTGAAAGATTGATTGACTATGGCCTGGTTGCTCTGGTCATTGTTGTAATAATAGGGTTGTTTCGCCTGTCACGCATTCTTATGCATATAATGCTTCGTCACCTGAAGGGAAAATACCCTGTCCTGACGGCTGATAGGCTTATGGTGACAGGTTTTATAACTCTCCTTGCGGGGATGATTTTTCTTCCTTTCATCACCTCTGTTTTTTCCCTCATTGATAATCAGCACCTGACTGGAGGAATGATATTTCATCTCCTGCTCGTTGCTCTTTCAGTGGTTCTTTTCAGTATTGCTGAAGATCTCTTCAGACTATTTTCTTCATATCCCCCCGATCGCAACTGGAGCAGAAAAAAGCATTTTCACACAATATCGATACCTCTTCTCGTATTCTGGGTTATCGGTTGTCTTTTCATCAGCCCGTTGTTCTACTCCGGTCTGACTGTGATTCTTGCTCTCTTCTACCTTTATGCCCTTGTCTGCAGACCCTCCACAAATAGCGGAGACTCCGGGTCGGTCTGATTAATGTCAGAAAGAGAAGTGCGCATACTCCATATAATCACGAAAATTGCTGTTGGTGGAGCCCAGATGAATACGCTCATTTCCACAAGAGATATCTCAATGAAGGGTTTCCCTTCAGATATCCTGACCGGACCTGAGAGACCCTCTGAAGGGGATTTATACGACCTTGTCAGAAAATGGGATCTCAATGTTCTTCTTGCTCCTCATCTGAAAAGAGAGATATCTCCTTTTAACGATTTGATCGCTTTTCTTGAGATTCGAAAAATTATTAAAAAAGGGAATTATGATATCGTTCATACACATGGATCTAAAGCTCGATTCCTCGGAAGGCTTGCTGCTGCTTCATTCCCTGAAGTAAAAATCGTACAGACTGCCCATGGCTGGCCTTTCTATGATTCCATGCACTCCTTAAAAAAATGGTTTTACATAACACTTGAAAAGATCGGTTTCAGACTTGCTCACGCCAACATTGCTGTTAGCCCCCGAGACCGCGATAAAGCTGTCAGGTGCGGAATCGGATCCAGGGACAGTTACATGATAATACGAAGCGGCGTTGATTTCGACGAATTCAGAGAGGCAAGGGGTAGAAAAGCCGAAGCGAGAGAGAAACTCGATCTGCCTATTGACGTTCCTGTTGTCGGGTCAGTTATGCGTTTCTGTCAGGAGAAAGCCCCCGACATTTATGTTAAGGTCGCAGCTTCCGTTATAAAACACAAACCCGACGTTCTATTTGTTCTTGTCGGTGACGGTCCTCTTATGAAACAGACTGAAAAGTGGATAGAATCTCACAATCTTCGAGATAACTTTATTCTTGTCGGAAGCAGAAAGGATATAGCGGAAATCCTGCCAGCCTTCGACTTGTTCCTTATCACATCGCGAACAGAAGGGCTTCCAAGAGCTTTACTCGAATGCCTCGCTGCCGGGATTCCTGTCGTGTCTACCGATGTCGGGGGCATTCACGAACTCGTTGATGGAAAGCGAAACGGATTACTTTTTCCCGAAGGTGATGTAACCGCTCTTGCAGGCGGCGTTAAAAGTCTGCTGAATTCCCCTTCTTTGGCCGCTGATCTGCTATCCTCGGTAGATGATGACATAGAGCCTTTTTCTGCTCGAAAGATGGTAGATCAGTTATTTGAACTCTATACCAGAATAACTACTCCAGCGATGAATGTAGTTTTTCTTTGCGATAACGAACCTTTCAATATCCCTGGAACTGTCGCCAGTATTATCAGGAAAAACCCCTTTAACAGGTACTTTCTCATCTCTCTCCCTGGACATGGATCAATAAAAAAGATAACACTGAATTTAAAGCGCTACACCGCTCTTTATGGTCCTGCTGGATTCTTCCGGGAACTGATCCGTTTCATCTCTTTTAAGGCAGCCGGTTTAATGAAATTACCCACCCTTTTTCCTCATTCATTGAAACAGACTGCTTCCAGAGAACATGCTGATTATATTAAGTTAAATAAGATTAATACATCTGATTCCCGCGATCTTCTTAGCAACCTTCATCCAGATATTTTTCTTTCTCTTGCATGCCCGCAGATTCTCAGGAAAAGTACGCTTGCAATCCCCAGGCTGGGAGCCTGGAATGTGCATTCTTCTCTTCTTCCTGCAAACAGGGGGATGCTGCCGACTTTCTGGTCTCTGTTCCATGGAGACCAGCCCGGCGTTACTCTTCATAAGATGGAGGAGAAACTCGATGCGGGAGGAATTCTCCTTCAGAGACCCGTTAATGCTTCCAGAGAAAATACATCTGTTCAACAGCTTCAGGTGGAATCGAAAAGGATTACTGCCGATATTGTCTCTGAAGGGCTTTCGATTATACAACGCGGTGATTACAAATTGATCGAAAATTCCTCAGAAAAAGCAACCTTCAATTATTTTCCTTCGAAGGATGATGTTAGCCGTTTCCTTGATATGGGTGGAGATATAACCGGTATTAAAACCGCAAGACAAAGGGTTGCACTGTCATTTGACATGGAGGAGTGGTTTCAGACCTACGCCGCAAGAAAATGGTATCCGCAGGACCAGTGGGACAGCATGGACCCGAGGGCTCCTGAAACACTGAACGATATACTTGACCTTCTGAGCGACCATCAGGCAAAAGCAACGTTTTTCTTTCTCGGATGGCTTCTTGAGCGTCACCCTGAACTCGCTCAGAAGATAGTTCAGGAGGGACACGAAATAGGTTACCACGGTTATCACCATCTTGAACTCTCCCTGCAATCGCGAGATGAATTCTGCAGAAACATTGATCGCTTCCAGAAACTTGCTGATTCATTATCTATTCCTGAGCCTGTTGGATTCAGGGCTCCCAGTTTCTCTTTAACTTCCGGAACAAAATGGGTTGTTGATGAAATTGTTGCTCGTGGTTACAAATATGACAGCAGTGTTTATCCCATGTTCAGGCATCGGTACGGCATACCCTGTGCTCCGCTCTCTCCTTTTGAGCTGGAGGGTGAGAAAAGTTCTATTCTTGAACTGCCTCTCGCGTCAATCCAACTACTTAGAGTAAAGCTACCCGCGGCGGGTGGAGCTTACATGAGATTCTATCCTGGCGTATTTCACAGAATGATTATCAGAAATATTTCCAGAACCGGCAGAATTCCAGTTCTCTATTTCCATCCATGGGAAATTGATTCTCTGAACATCTCAAATAGAATGAGTGCTTTCCAACGTTTCAGACAGCATCATAATTCGGGCAGAAAGACAACTTCAAGGCTTAAGCGAATACTCAGAATCTACCAAGGGTTTACGCTTGGTGAACTTGCCTCTGAAATGAAAGATCGTAATCTTTCAAAACTCGTATCTCTCGGATAATAAAGACAGATAAAGAAACCCGGAAATTTTTCATTCCGGGCTTCTATCTATTTACGGGTTAGTAATCAGGGTGCTTCTATCGCTCCAACAGGACATGCGGGAACACATGCACCGCAATCTATGCAGGCGTCCTGATCTATCGTGTACTTTTCCCCTTCGCTAATGGCGTCAACGGGACATTCCGGCTTGCATGCTCCGCAAGCAATACATTCGTCATTAATGGTGTGTGCCATTCTTTCTCCTTTTCTGATCTTAATATAGGCTTCTACTATTAACAATTACATTTAAGCGACTATATCTATTGCCAAATAACCGGTCAACTTCATTTAACGCTTCTCTTTGCTCCGGATCTTATAAGATCAAGAATTCTTTCCAGTTCATCAAGGCTATGGTAGCTGATTTCAATTCTGCCCTTTTTTCCCGTACCTCTGATCCTCACTCTTGTTTTTAGAAGTCGCTGGAGAGTCTCCACCAATTCCTTTTCCTCAGGAGTTGTTCTTTTTGATACCGATGCAGATTTTTTCTTTTTTCCTGCAACAAGCAGGCGGATTTTTTCTTCAAGCTGTCTTACCGACATGCTTCTCTTGAACGCTGCTACCGCTGCCCTCTGTATGGCTGAACTATCATTAAGACCAAGAAGAGCTCTTCCGTGTCCCATTTGAAGCTGCCCTTCACGGAGCATTTTCTGGACTGATTCAGGCAACTCAAGTAATCGCAGGAAGTTAGCAACAGATGATCTGCTCATCCCTACTCTATTTCCCATATCCTCCTGAGTAAGATCAAACTCACTCGACAGTCTTTTAAAGGCTTCCGCCTTTTCCATTGGACCAAGATCCTGCCGCTGGATATTCTCGACCAGGGCAAGAGCAAGCATCTGCTCCTTGCTGGCCTCTCTGACAATTACCGGAACTTTTTTAAGGCCTGCTTCTCTTGCTGCCCGAAGGCGCCTTTCGCCGGCAATCAACTGGTATCTTTTCCCCTCTCTTCTCAGAATGAGGGGTTGTATTATTCCCTGCGATCTAATGGAGGCTGCCAGTGAAGCAATTTCTTCAGGTTTCCATTCCTTTCTCGGCTGGAAAGGATTGGGGTCTATTAGATCGACACTTACTTCCATAGACCTGAATATATCATTTTCATTACCGATTCCAGGGAATATTTCTTCAAGGCCCCTGCCAAGAGCTCTGCGCTTCCGTGTTGTCACCTTTGCAGCACCTCCTTCGCCAGATTGAGATAGCTTGCGGCTCCCTTTGACCTAGCGTCGTAAAGAAGCGCTGGCATACCGTAACTTGGTGCCTCACTTAGTTTTACATTTCTTGGGATACACGTTTTATACAGCATTGAACCAAGATGCTCTTTAACATCCTCAGCAACTTCTCGACTGAGTTTCAGACGACCATCGAACATTGTCAGTACAACACCGTTAATTGAAAGATCCGCATTCCAGCGTTTCCGGATATTCCTAATCGTATTCATCAGATGTGAAAGCCCTTCGAGCGCATAATATTCACTTTGCAAAGTAATAAGCACTTCTGTTGCCGCAACAAGGGCATTAATCGTCAGCAGTCCCAGAGATGGAGGACAGTCAATAAGTACATAGTCGAATCTATCGACTTTTTTCTCCAGAGCCTCTACCAGAATGTATTCTCTTTCATCCGCACCCGCAAGCTCGATCTCGATACCCGCAAGATCGCGAGATCCCTGTACAAGAGAAAGCCCTTCCACTTCTGTCTGTACTACAACCTCTTCCAGGCTGTGCTTTCCAAGAATAAGTGAACATACATTTTTTTCCCGCTCGTCATCCATGCCAAAACCGCTTGTAGTATTTGCCTGGGGATCGAAATCTATTATCAGGATCTCTTTATTGTTCATCGCAAGGCTCGCACCAAGGTTAATAACTGTAGTTGTTTTCCCAACACCACCCTTCTGGTTTGCTACCGCGATAATGCTGGTTTCATTCATATATGGCCATTTTCAAACTATATCCTGTCAAACTGTCAATATCTTTTCCAGATTATGAACAGGTCCGATACTGCACCAGAAATCCCTGTCGGTCAAGCGGAGGACATTCCAGTTTTATGTACTTATTTCCTATTGTCAGTTCTATATCAGGCGGTACTCTATATACCAGTTTTGACTGTCCCTCTTTTTTCCTCCTGATCAATTCCAGAAGAACTTCCGGCGACGCTACGGTTCTCGCAACGAATTGATCTCCAAGGATTCCCGGATCGACACTTTCTATTTTTAATGGAATTACTTCGGTTTTTTCCAGGGCAAGCCTTTCTATCACATGAGACAGAAACAAATTCCTTTTTCTTCTTGGTTCAAGAAGAATCATATCCATACCAAGAATTCCCAGAACAATCCCCGGAAATCCCGCCCCGCTGCCTATATCAACAACCTTGCTGCTCCGGTCGAGCAGTTGTATATATGATATTGATTCCAGAATATGCCTTTCCCATAACCTGTAGCTTTCCTTTGGTCCTATCAGATTTGTTGTTAATGATCTCTCCGAAAGAATTTCCGCATATTCTGTTAGCAATTCCGCCTGCTTATCGTTCAGATCGAATTTAATTGACCTGCAATCTTTCTGCATTCTGCTTTTCTCCGGAAATGATTGTATCAGGAAATTCATTACTTTATTCCTTCTAAATGGAACTGTTCCACGTGGAACGTTTTCCTGCAAGATACAGAAGCAGGCCCTCCAGATCTGTCGGCCTGATCCCCGGAATTTTTTCTGCGTCTGCAAGTGTATGGGGTTTCGCCTTTTCCAGCATTTCTCTTGCCTCCCAGCATATTTCATTTATCTCCATATATGATGTAATATTGCTCAGGTTTACCGATGAGGCTCTTCTTCTTGATTCATCACGTTTCATGCTTCGTTTTATGTAACCACTGTATTTCTCATCAAGAATCACTGAGAAAATAGTATCTCTGCTGAAAGATGAAAGCATTGGTATCAGTTCAACCAGTCGTTCTGCTTCCGCTCCCGGTCTTCTACACCATAACACAGCCTTGCATCCGTCTATAATGCTTTTCTTGAGTATTTTTTCTATCTCCGCTGCCTCATTTATGTTAACCTCGAGCTGTAATAACTTTCTTTCTGACAGAACACCTAACGATCTCCCGAATTCATAAAGGCGCCGGTCGGCATTGTCCTGTCTAATATACAATCTGTTTTCGGCCCTTGAGGAAAATAGTCTGTAAGGTTCGTCCGTTCCCTTTGAGACTATATCATCAATCATAACACCCAGGTATGAATTACTTCTCGAGGGAGTAAGCTGCTGAACACCCTTTACAACTCTTGCCGCGTTTGCCCCGGCAAGAAGCCCCTGTGCTGCCGCTTCTTCGTATCCTGATGTTCCGCACATCTGACCTGCGACAAATACATTTTCTGTTCTTCTCAACCTTAGAGCATCTGTTATTTCTGTATAATGAATAAATGAATATTCGACAGCGTAACCATAATCAGCTATAACCGCTTTTTTGAAACCCGGAAGTGTGCGAACCATCTTTTCCTGAGCTTCTTCCGGAAGGCTGCTTGAAAGCCCATTCAGATAAAACATCCTCGATCTGTGCCCCATAGGTTCAACGTATATATTGTGCTGTTCTCTTTCCGGGAATTTGACTACCTTATCCTCATAACTCGGACAGTACCTTGGCCCTATTCCGTCAATTCGCCCGGCAAGCAGAGGAGATAGATGCAAGTACTCTTTTGCAGCCATCATCGTGTTTCTGTTCGTTTTTGCTAAATAGCATATTTCGTGTTTTATTGGCAGGTCGCTTCTGTCAAGGCTGAATCTGAAATCTATTTTTTCAGATTCCTGGATACTTAGATCACTTGTATCTACAGATGCTCTGACTATCCTTGCAGGTGTCCCGGTTTTGAAACGTTCCACGTGGAACAATCTTCTTCTTATGTCTTCCTCGAGGTTATCAGCGGCAATATCTCCAATTCTGCCTCCCCTCCACTTACTCTGTCCCCTGAAGAGCCTGCCCCTGAGAAAAGTACCCACAGCAAGTACCACTGTCCTCCCATAAATCACGCCGTTCTTCCTGCACCTTATTCCCTCAGGCTTTTCTGTATGTCCCTCCAGTGCTGTTACTTCATCTTGAATTATGCAAATCCCTTTTTTTGCCAGATTCTTTCTCTGAAAAAGAGAGTAAGCAGCTGCATCCGACTGCACTCTTGGACCCCACACAGCCGGTCCTTTTCTCCTGTTAAGCATTCTGAAATGAAGTCTTGTTGCGTCAGCTGCTTTTCCCATTGACCCATCGAGAGAGTCTATCTCGCGGACCAGCGTCCCTTTCGCTATACCTCCTATTGCCGGATTGCATGACATTTCACCAATTCTGCTATACTTAGCCGTAATAAGCATTACGCTGCAACCCATTCTTTCAGCGGCAAGCACAGCTTCTATTCCTGCGTGTCCTCCTCCAACAACTATTACGTCGAAAATATTATCAGAAATATTCATTTCCCTACGCACATGCTTGAAAGAGCTCTTTCTACGCTTAGAGTCAGGTTCTCTCCTTTTCCAAGGACACTTCGGATCTCTCTTTCAGCTTCATTAAGGTGCTCCGACGCTATACCGAATTCATCTCCAATTACAAATTCTTCCGCTTTTAATATATGCTTCACTATTCTGTCTACTGCTCCTGCTAGCGACATGTTTCCAGGAGATGTAGAAATCCATTCTTCTATCAGGGGGATACCTTCTCCTGTCACAGAAGACAGTTTCCTGATTTCACTATGATCACCGAAAGTTTGTTTTGAATCCGGATTCAGATCACATTTACTTGCTACTTCAAGGATTTCAGGAGATTTTCGTGAAAGTTCTTCGGGAGGTTTTTCTTTTCCGTCCTGCGACAGCCACACTACTTTGTCAAATTCCAGTATTTCATCCAATACCGCCTTCGAAGCTTGCAGGTCCAGCCCTTTTCCGCCGGTTCCCGCTGTGTCGCATAGAATGATTTTCCTTCCTCGGATCTCAATATTCCTTCTTGTTCCATCCCTTGTTGTTCCGGGAATATCTGACACGAGAGCTTTCCCGCCTGTCAGTATATTAAAAAGTGTTGATTTACCTGAGTTAAATGGACCCATTAAAAAAACCTTCTGACCCGCCTCGATGCTTCCTGCTCTCTGTACAAGTATTTCTGACGCTTTAAGTAATGACGAAAGCTCCTTTATAATTACTGTTCTCTCTGAGTCAAGATGAGACTCCCCGAATTCAATATCACCTTCAAGCAGCTCTTTTGCTTTTTCAATAAGAACAATGAATTCTTCACATTCCCTGTTGAATCTGCCCGATATATTTCCTGTTTCTCTTCCTTCATTCCAGATTGATGCAAGTGCCATTATCTGTATTGCATTAAGCTTTCCCGACATGAACGCTCTTCGAGTGAATTCCCCTTTATCCGCTTTTTCAGCACCATGTCTTAAAAGAACATCCATAATCCTTCTGACTATTTCCGGAACTCCGTGGCATGTTATCTCGACCATTTCCTCCCCGGTGTAACTTCTTCCCGCCGGCCATGAAAAAGCTATTACTTCATCTATTACCTCACCATTCTCAGAAATTATTCCAAGCTTCCTTCTGGTTCCCCGGAGCCTTCCGGTTTTCAGCGACATTATTCTCTCTATAAGATCGAAGGAACCTTTTCCGCTTACTCTAATTACTGCAAGCGCTGAATATCCTTCGGGTGTGGCGGGAGCGCATATTATCTCTGGTGAGACTTTAATCCGCATATCTCACCAAAGTTACTACTGCAACGTTGCATAAGACACTCGCATACTGCGTTATGCTCAATCGGCCTTCCTTGAAGTATATACAATACATCTGCGTCGACCTCTTTCGTATGCCTTGTCTGCAAGCGCTTCTACACCGTTTCGTTAAGCAACCTGGTGAAATATGCGGATTTAACCGGCATATTTCACCATCTACGGTTTTCTCTCTAAACCTGTGCAGATCAGGTCTGTTCTTTTTCCAGCTTTCGCTTGATCATTTCCTGCTGGGCTATTGTCAGCAGATTATTGGTAAACCAGTAAAGAGTCAAACCGGCTGGAAAGCGCATGAACAGGAATGTCATGAATATCGGCATCATGTACATCATGCCTTTCTGCTTCTGATCTGTCATTGTCATTTTTTGCTGGAAGAACATTGCTACACCCATAAGTACAGCCAGCAGTCCAAGACCATGAAGGCCCAGAATAGGGGGCTGTAGTTTGATGAGAATCTCAGGATGTGAAAGATCCTGAATCCATAGCATGAATGGAGCTCCTCTTAGCTGAACCGAGTTCGCAAGTACCCTGTAGAGGGCAAAGAATACCGGCATCTGCATCAGCATCGGCAGGCATCCGCCAAGAGGGTTAACTCCCTCTTCACGGTAAAGCTTCTGCATTGCTGTCTGGAGCGCTTTAGGGTCACTTTTGAATTTCTCCTGGAGCGCTTTCATCTTCGGTTGAACCTGTTTAAGTTTTGCCATTGATTTGAAACTCTTGCTTGTAAGGGGCAAAAGCACCAGTTTCAGCGCTAACGCAAGTACTATTATCTTTATTCCCCAGTTATTTACAGAAGATATTACATTAGTACAAAACCAGAATAGCAGTCTTCCAATTTCTCTTATGAATGGCCATCCGAAATCCACCAGTCTGCTGGTGTCTCCTCCAAGTTTCCGCAATCTTCCATAATCAAGTGGTCCAGCGAAGACATGCACTCTTGTGTCCTGAATTCCAATTGATGGAGATTCTTCCGATCCTGATGGGAAAATATATCCGTATGCTCTTTCGAATGATTCAGGCATCAGAATAATTGCGAAGTAATGTGACCTTGCAGCAATCCACCTGACGTTTCCAATCTGCTCTAGTTCATCAATATCACCGGATTTCCTGTCTTTAACTTTTTCCGCGTTCCACTGCGCTTTGAAATATCTTGAAGCATTCACATTCAGCTCACTTACAGGAAGTATTCCAGCTGGAATGCTTATCATTTCTTCAAATCCGATTGTCTCAATACTGAATCCGTAATGATCAGGTGTAAATGTATATCTTACTTCTCTTTCGTCATCTGTGAACAATACAAGCGTCTGTGGTTGTTCATCTATTATCAGTGTATCGCGAGAATCAGTTTCAAACGCTATGCCTCTATCGAGCCAACTTTTTCCATTGAAGTTAATACATATTCCATCGCTCGCGCCCGGCATGTCTTCGAACTGCGGAAGTTCCCAGTTTCTAATAGCTCCGCCAATTGTCGTAAATTCTGCATACACCAGATCTTCACCATTACCTCTGATTATTACTGTTATTAATCTTTCATCTGGCTCATCTAGTGTTTTTACTGTAACATCAGTAGCAAGTGTATCTTCATATACTTTTACCGACTGAGTGTCTTCAGGAGGAGTTTTAATAACCTCAGAATCTTGCGGAACAGATATCGGTTCTGAAGGGCTTTGATCCACAATTGTACTCTGCGGGGTTGAAGAATCGTTTTCCGTTACGGTTTTTCCCATGAACTGCCAGCTGATGAACAACACTGCTGCCATCAGAACAGCTGCTATAAGTAGCCTTTTTTGATCACTCATTTGCGATTCTCCCATTTATCAGGAACGGGATCGTATCCGCCTTTTTTTAATGGATGACACCTTAGAACCCTTAGAACAGATAGCCATCCTCCTCTTAACGCTCCATACCTTGTTAATGCCGTTTCCGCATATCTGCTGCAGGTTGGTGTGTAAATGCAACTCTGTGGAAACAATGGTGAAATTAATTTCCTGTAAATCTTTACAATTGCAACTAGCAGTACAGATATGTGGATTTTCATTCTTCTACACTTTTCTTTTTCAATTGATCCGTTTTTTCATCGTGCTTTCCTATGTGAATTTTTTTTCTCTTTTTCCTCTATTGTCACCAGCAGTTTCATGAAATCTTCACGCACGATTTCCCAGTTATTTATCGAAAGTTTACCTGCAGGCATTATAACAACGTCTGCACCTGTTCTTTTTCCTTTTTCTTCTGCGAGAGACCTCAGTCTTCTTCGCATCAGGTTTCTTTTAACAGAGTTACCGCTCTTTGCAGACAATGAAAAACCCAGACGAATAATGCCCAGGGAATTCAGTCTGTATACCGCTCTGAAAGAAGTTCCTCTGAAGGCATTACCCGTTCCCAGAATCCTTCTGAACTGGTATCCCTTCTTCAGGGTATTCTTCATTTCAGTTTATATCCAGGAACGTGCCCGATATCGCGCATCGTGCAGAAGAGCCTTACAGCTGAGATAGAATGCATGGAGATATAAGGAGAATACTGGAATTATTTTACGATAATTCCCTGGCATTTTATCCATTTGTATTTTTTCCATGCCGATGCTTCATTGTCGGACATGCTCCTATGGAATCAAATTCTTTCTACCCTTGCGTCGCCTTGTATTAAGTATTTTCCTGCCGTTTTTACTTGCCATTCTTGCTCTGAATCCGTGTCGCCTCGCTTTTGAAATATTGCTCGGCTGAAATGTTCTTTTCATTATTTTCACTCTCCCCTGAAACCCAGACTTGACGCAGTTAGGATTTCTGCAACAGTATCGTCAGTAACTAAATATTTATTTTCTATGTTCAGCGATTATCGAAGTTAGCCAATAGAATGCTTTCTGTCAAGTATTTGTGGCAACCTCAATTAGTCTGACAAAGGTTTTCAACATTGTGGTGGCAATGAAAGTAGTGTTTTCTTTTATGTTTCTGTGTACAAATAATATACGTTACTCCTTTTTTGTGGATTCACCTGTGGATATATATTACAAATTACTGTAAGTTATAGTGTTAGACCTCCGCCAACGATTGGAATGAAGATGGGCAATTTTAACGCCTCCGAGTTATGGATTCAATGTCTCAATGAAGCGGAAAATTCCCTTGAACCCACTGAGTTTGAGGCATGGCTTAAAAAATCAAGTTTCGAAGATCTTAACGGCAGCCTTCTAGTAATCCGTTTTCCAAATTCATTCGTTGCTGGTCATGCCAAATCCCGATTCGGTGAATTTCTTGAAGAACTAATTCGAGATATCTCCGGCAGAAAAGATCTTGCGCTACAATTCATAGGTGATCCTGCCAAACCAGGCCCTTCATCCAATATCTCTCTTTCCGCAAGACGAGCTTCCAGCCAATCCGATACGGCTTTTCTACGTTCAAACTATACTTTCGACCATTTCGTTGTTGGTCCTAATAATCAGCTCGCTCACGCGGGAGCTCTTGCAGTTAGCCGTGGCAGTGATTCAGCCAGCTATAATCCTCTATTTATCTACGGTGGAGTAGGTCTTGGAAAAACACATCTTATTCAGGCAATAGCACACAGCCTTCGTCAAGAAGGAAAAGGTCGAACTTTTCACTATCTGTCTACAGAACTTCTTGTTGATCGATATATCAAATCTGTATTACAGAACGATTTCTCCAAATTCAGGAAGCTGTTTCACAATATTGATTTTCTCCTCATGGATGATATTCAGTTTCTCAAGGGAAAAGAACAGACTCAAGAAGAGTTCTTCCATAGATTCAATGAACTCCATCAGAACGGTAAACAGATAGTCCTTACTTCAGATAGACCTCCTCATGAGCTTCAGGATCTTCATGAACGGCTGATCAGCCGTTTTCAATGGGGACTTGTAGCAGACATAAAACCTCCTGAGTACGAAACACGACTGGCTATTCTTCAACTTCTGTTTCGAGATGAAAAACTTTCTATTTCACATGATGTCCTTGATTTTATCGCATCATCAATTAGAAAGAATGTTCGTCAGCTCGCAGGTGTTGTACACAGACTTGCAGCGATTTCCCGATTAACAGACTGTGAAATAAATATGGATATCGCCCAGAGAGAGATACGTTCTTCACTTGGTTCAATAACAAGGAGACTTACAGCAGGAAATATAACATCTGCTGTAGCTGAGAATTTCAATGTTTCACCAGGACAGCTTAAGGGAAAACAGCGTAAACGGAATATTCTTATTCCAAGACAGGTTGCCATGTCTCTGATTAGAGAACTTACTTCTATGTCACTTAAGGAAATAGGTTCATTTTTCTCTGGCCGTGATCATTCAACCGTTCTGAATTCTATTGATAGAATAGATGAATTAAAAAAACATGATCCTGAACTTGAAAGAACTATAACGGAGCTTAGAAGAAAGCTCACTTCAATATAATGTGTGGAAAACTTTACTGATAATCTGTTGAAAACTCATCATTGTTGAAAACTCATATTTCACTATCCTGTTTTCAACACATTCTCAACAGACCTTAACTTACATGCGATCATATTACACGTGACATCTCTACATATCCACATGTATAATAACTATCATTATTGTTCTCTTATAATTGTTTTCATTAAGCTGGAGGAAAACTCATGATCAAGCTTCTTGTTAATCATTCGGATTTACTGAAAGGTCTTAACTCTGTTGCGACAGCGCTTCCCGCAAGAAGCAGTCTTCCATATTTAACTAATGTTCTTCTTGAAACAGAAGGAGATAGACTGAAACTATCTGCAACAGATCTTGATACTACAGTGATAACTACCATTCCGGCTTCTATAACAACTGCAGGTTCTATAACTCTTCCTGGAAAAAAACTGCATGAAATTGTACGTGAGTTACCTGAAGAGGAAGTAAGAATGAGTGCTACCGGTAACAGGATAACTATTAACTGTGGTCAGGGATCATTTGCTCTTAGTGGCAGTTCAAGCGAGCAGTTTCCTTCCCTTCCATCGAAGAGCAGTACAGAACCATGTATAGTTTCAGTAAGTGTTTTTTCTGACGCTATAAGAAAAACATCTTACGCTGTAGCAAAAGATGATTATAGGGCAACGCTAAACGGAGCTTTGCTTGATATCAGAAAAGATGGATTCGAGATGGTTGCTACAGATGGTCACAGACTAAGCTGTATCACACTTAAAAGTATTAAGTCTGATAATGTTATAAAAGCACTTATTACACAGAAGGCACTTAATCTTTTCGCTAAACTCTCAACTGATGGTGATGTAAAAATACGTTTTAAGGGTTCTCAGATATCGTTTGAATTTGATAATACTGTTATATTCAGTCGTACCATAGATGGAGAGTATCCTCCTTACAAGAAAGTAATTCCTACAGATAATGACTGCATTCTTCATACAGAAAGAGAAAATCTTATCTCTGTATTGAGACGTGTTAAAACCATGGCAAATCCATCGACACATCAGGTGAAGTTCTCTCTTGAAAAAGATAAAGTAGTAGTTCATTCGGAAAGTGCAGATGCAGGAGAAGCGATAGAAACACTTATTTCTGAATATGAAGGGAATCCATTCCAGATTGGTTTCAACGGTAATTTCCTTATGGAGATTCTCCGTAATATGAGTTGTGAGAAAATCGTAATGAGAATGAAGAACAGCAATACGGCAGTTCTTATAAACGATGAAGAAGAATCTGATGGAGATGACTCATACCTGGCTCTTATAATGCCGGTTAAACTTTCTAAAACTCTTGAGAGCCAGCCTGAGTGAAATTAATGGTAACAACAGCATAGTTCGCGAGTTGCAATTGAAAAAAATTGAAACCCTTATATCTGATGTCTTCAGGAAATTCGAACTTTGTAAGTACCAGAAGAGAAGTAAAATACTTGATTGCTGGAATAATATTATAGGAGCAGAGCTTGCTGAATTAGCAATACTTACAGGTTGTGACAGATCTGTAATTCTGGTAAGGATTCTTCATCCGGCTGCTGGAATGGAAATAAGGCTCAGGAAAGAAGAGATACTCTCGAAATTGAACAGGATTTCAGGCGAGGAGCTTTTTACTGATATAAAAGCGGTGATGCCTGGAAAAAGCGGAAGGCAGAGAAGTATTGTCCGAATACGACGAACAAAATAGAGATTACGACGCTGATTCCATTAAGGTACTCAAAGGTCTTGAACATGTCAGAAAAAGACCAAGCATGTATATCGGATCAACATCACAGACAGGTCTTCATCACATGGTGTGGGAAGTTGTAGATAACAGCATTGATGAAGCGCAATCAGGCTTTTGCACAGAAATTATTGTTACTCTGCATGCAGATGGATCTGTTTCGGTTAACGACGACGGAAGAGGAATACCTGTTGGTATGCACGAAACAGGAAAACCTGCACTGGAAGTGGTAATGACTACTCTTCATGCGGGAGGAAAATTTGATAACTCCGCTTACAAGACTTCTGGAGGCCTGCATGGTGTCGGTGTAAGTGTGGTAAATGCTCTATCGGAATGGTTGAGAGTAGAAGTTCATAAAGATGGTTATATCTATTTTCAGGAATACAGAAGAGGTAAAACTCAAGCTGAACAGATAAAAAAGGGGGAAACAGATCTTAACGGAACAAAAATCAGATTCATGCCTGATTATGTTGAAATTTTTGAAACTTCTGAATTTAAATATGAAACTCTATCCGGCAGATTGAGAGAACTTGCCTATCTGAATAACGGATTGAGAATATTGATAAATGATGAACGCTCAGAGAAAGATGTAAAAAAGGAAGAGTTCTGTTTTGAGGGCGGATTGAATTCTTTTGTCTCCTATATTAACGAGGCAAATCATACATTGCATGACCCGGTAAGAATTGAAGGGGAAATAGAACTTGGTGATGAAGGAATTCTCTTAGTCGATGTAGCGCTTCAGTACAACAAGGCATTTAAAGAAGACATTTTCAGCTTCGTGAACAATATAAACACTATTGACGGCGGAACTCACCTGTCAGGCCTCAAGTCCGCGCTTACCAGAACTCTGAACGATTATGCATCTGCAAATAAAATGTTTACTAATAAGGATGATACTTTTTCAGGCAGCGATGTAAGAGAAGGTCTTGTTGTAGTAGTCAGCGTTAAGATCCCTGATCCTCAGTTTGAAGGCCAAACCAAAACAAGGCTGGGAAACAGGAATGTACAGGGAGCGGTTTTATCTCTTGTGAACAGAGGTCTTGCAGAATTCTTTGAGGAGAACCCTTCTATAGCAAGAAAAGTAGTGCAGAAGTGTATACTCAATAACAGATCAAGACAGGCCGCGAAGAAAGCACGAGAGTTGACCAGAAGGAAATCAGCTCTTGAAACAGCTGCGCTGCCGGGTAAACTTGCGGACTGTACCGTGAATGAACCCGAAGAAGCAGAACTTTTTATTGTAGAGGGAAATTCTGCTGGAGGATCAGCGAAGCAGGGAAGAAACAGATACTTTCAGGCAATTCTTCCGCTGAGAGGTAAGATAATCAATGTTGAAAAGGCACAACTCGGAAAAGTGCTGAACAACAACGAGATAAGAACAATAATAACTGCTGCTGGAACAGGAATCGAAGAAGATTTCGATATAAACAGTGTTCGCTACCATAAAATCATAATAATGACAGATGCGGATGTAGACGGATCACATATTCGCACACTTCTTTTGACTTTCTTTTACAGACACATGATAGAGCTTATAGAAAGAGGTTACATTTATATTGCGCAACCACCTCTGTATCTGATAAAGAAAGGTAAAACGAAACGTTACGCGTATAACGAGAAAGAAAGAAAAGAAATAGTAAAGGAATTCGGAGATCAGGGTTTAGTAATACAGCGCTATAAGGGTCTGGGAGAAATGAATCCGGATCAGTTATGGGCAACGACTATGGATCCAGAAACAAGGCTGCTTCTTAAAGTCCGGCTGGAGAACACTATGGAAGCTAGCCACATATTTTCAGTTCTTATGGGTGATGATGTAGAACCAAGACGTGAATTCATCCAGCTACATGCGGCAGAAGTAAGAAACCTGGATGTTTAGATTAATTATCCGGGAGATGCGTAATTATTGCCTGAAGACAGGCTTGGAGGCGGTCATTTGAACGGCAGCAAAGGGAAAAAAATAGATATCATCGATATAGAAGACGAGATGAAACGCTCGTATATGGATTATTCCATGAGCGTTATAGTTTCGAGAGCGCTTCCTGACGTGCGAGACGGGCTGAAGCCTGTACACAGGCGAATTCTGTATTCGATGTACGAACAGAAATTAACCTACAAACGAGCATACAGGAAATCAGCTACAGTTGTCGGTGATGTCCTGGGTAAATACCATCCCCATGGGGATTCCGCAGTCTATGATTCCATGGTTAGAATGGCGCAGGATTTTTCACTCCTGCACCCTCTTGTGGATGGACAGGGTAACTTCGGATCAATAGACGGTGACCCGGCCGCTGCATACAGATACACTGAAGCAAGGATGTCCAGGATAGGCGCGGAAATGCTTCGGGATATCGACAAGGAAACCGTTGATATGGTTCCCAATTTCGATGACCGCCTGAAGGAACCGTCAATACTTCCCTCCGGAATACCAAATCTTCTTGTTAACGGTTCGTCTGGTATAGCAGTTGGAATGGCTACAAACATACCGCCGCATAACCTTCGAGAGATAGTTACCGCATGCTGCAGCATCATCGAGAACCCAGGCCTTACCGAAGAAGAGCTTTTCAGCATAGTA
>DAOWJX010000002.1 GCA_030640155.1 Candidatus Aegiribacteria sp.
ACACGGAGTTCCATCGAGGAACCTGAAATACAGGAGCGTTTTGAGGAGTATCCCGGTCTTGAGGACGTGATGCTTCAGATTGAATACGCGCAGTTCGAACCACAGCAGACATTCTGGTACGACGGCAGGCTCTTTTTTTCAGAGGCAGTGGAGATTGCTCTCTATGGATGAATGAGTGCCGAGGAAGCTCTATCCAGAGCGGCCATCCTTGCAGATGCTGAACTTGGTTCCGAACTCAACTGACAGATAATTCACTCGTGAAAGGGGAGACGATGATAAGAAGTTTCCCGGTTCTGATGTTGATCCTGTTTGCCGGATTAGCCGGTGCTCAGACGGTTTCGATTGCTGAAGCCAGAGAAGACCTCAACGGTGATGGAATTCCCGATCACCTTGGTGAAATCCTTACCATAGAAGGGGTCGCGACATGTGAGGGAACGCTGTTCTCCGAAACGGGGCTAAGTTTCTATGTTCAGGATGAAACAGCTGGAATCAATGTGTACGCGTACAGTTCCGCGAGCCCCGGAGCCATCGAAGCCGGGGACGAATGGAGGATAACCGGAGAGATCATGCAGTACAACGGTCTTACCGAGATATCCCCGGATTCACCTTCGGATTTCGTATATATCGATCATCCAGGTGTACCTCAGCCACTTCAGCTGGCTTTGAATCAGGGAGTTTCAGAAAGCATCGAAGGTCAGCTTCTCGCTCTGGGAAACAGTTCGCTTTCCCAATGGGTCACAGTAGCCAATGATCCTGAGTCTGCGGGGGGCGGATACAACTTCAACGTATGGAACGGACAGAATTCGGTTGCCATCCGTGTAAACGAATCTACAGGCATCAGCATTTCCAATATCACCGCCGGTACCCGCCTGTTCATGCTTGGTATCGGCGGGCAATATGATTCAGAACCTCCTTACGATAGCGGGTATCAGTTACTTCCAAGATATCAGACCGATCTTGAAGTGTACCAGCCATCGATCTATGACGGTTTTCACCTTACAGTTCTTACCGATAATCCATTCGCGCCGGTACTTGGTGAAACCGTTAATCTTGAATATGGCGGACCAGCCGGAATGCGTTTTACTCTTACTGTATTTGACAGATCCGGAAGAGCCGTAACTCATATAGCGGAATCCCGTCCAGCCGGTGACGTTGTTCAGTGGAATGGAAAAGACGATTACAATAAAATTCTTCCACTAGGACCCTATCTTGTTCTCCTTGAAGGCGTGGACACTGATGGAAAACACTTCACAACGACCGAGACACTCGTCGTAGCAACTCCCCTGAATTGAGGTGGCAATTATGTATTTGAAAACGACTACTGTTCTGTTTGCCCTTCTGATCATTGCAGGGCAGTCGTGGGCGGCATTTGAGGAAATGGAAATAGGGATCACCGCACAGGGAATGGGCGGAACGGGAGTTGTACTGTATGGAACCGGAGCGCTTCTTTTCAACCCCGCATCCATAGCGGGAAGCGCATCTCCATCCGTTACCATATCGGGCAGACTCCCTTTTACGAACATGGATTTCGGAACATACGGAATCGATGGAGCATTTCCGATAAGTGAATCCTGGGCCTGTGGAGCAAGCCTTCGCTATTTCGGTGGTGATCTTTACAATGAACAGATGGCAGCGATAACCTTTGCCGGAATGCTTACCGAAGATATGTCCTTCGGTCTTCAGCCTGTTTTTTGCAGAGCCGTTATTGCTGATGGTGTTTCCGAATATGGGAGCGCGAGCACTTTTGCGGTCAATGCGGGATTTCAGGTAAGAATGTACAGAAGGTGGATGCTCGCTGCCTCCATCAGGAATCCTTTCCAGGCAAGACTTGGTGAGAGTGGAGAATACCTCCGGAGAAGAATAGACGCAGGTCTCAGATACGAACCGGTCAGCGGAATGATTTCAGCGTTGACTTTCTCCAGGGATTTCAACGGTTTACGCATACATGTGGGCCAGGCTCTTCCCCTTGGCTCCGTAAATATTCTGGCTGGGGTTCAGAGTAACCCGGTCTCAATATCCGGAGGGCTGAATACAACAATCAGAGGTATTACAGTGGAATACGCCGTAATAACGCACCCTCAGCTCGACCTGACTCACCAGGCCGGGGTGACTTATGGTTTCTAGTTTAATACTGGCGGTTGCTGTCGGCTTGTCTGTCCCGAATGGGTTTGATCTGAATACCGCATCTCTTCAGGAACTGCAGGCGCTTGAGGGATTGAATTCTCAGCAGGCCTCTGAGCTTTATGATTTCATTTACGAAACAGGGGGTCTTCTCAGTATTTACGATGTTATGAAAATAGATGGTTTTACGGCTGAGGAACTGCAGTGGCTTCGCGGTAACTGCGTGGTTGTTCCTCCTTCTGAAGGGAGAATATCCAGCGATATACTGGAAATAATGGAAAGACTTGCTACCGAGGATGACCCTGGTGATGCTGCTGTAGACCTTTGGGAGCATTACCTTCTGCATCCTCTGCCGATTAATTCAGCAACCTCGTGGCAGCTCCGAAGCCTGGACAGGGTAAGTCTGATTGATGCGGTAGCTGTTGAGCGAAGACTGAAAACTCTTGGCACTGTTTCGAGCACCACTTCACTCCGAAACGCAGATTACCTTAGTTACTATGGCTACAGGAATATGCGTGATTTCGTTTCAACCCGTGAACTTGACCTTAGTTCTATGGATTTCTTTGGCGGTTACAGGGTCGTTGTCGATGGTGGCGACGGAAGGTCATCTGATGAGGATGGACTGTATGAAATGCTCAACAGCCTTCGATCTGCGAAGTACGACATAGACACCGGTGAACGAGGATATACTGAAGCTGACAGCGCGGCCTGGGCTGAAAGACTCGACAGCGAGTACGAAGAGCTTCTCGGAGCACAGAACGTGACCGGCTGGGACCACAGGGTTCGTGTCGGATTTGGTGACAGATTCCGGGGTGGAACAAGATTCTCCAGGGGAAGAAATTCCACAGCCGGATTCGATCTGTTCTCGGATATGGATCTCGGTGATCTTAACCAAAGGTTTGATGTCGCCAAAGTCTTTGTATCGATAGAGAACATAGGTATTGTGAACCAGGTCGTACTTGGAAATTACAATTTGTCTCTGGGTCAGGGACTGATGGTGAATAATTCCGATGAGCTCTGGTACCGCTCCACTTACAGCACGTGGGGACTTTATCCGGACCTTACTTCAACACGTCAGTTTGCCATGATCGGTGGAGCCGTGGAAATGCATGAAGGACCTTTCCTTGGATACGGATTCTATTCGAGTGCATCAAGAGACGCTGTAAGAGACATCGATGGAACGCCGAATATTCTGATAATGTCTGCCGCACGTACTTCTCCGTATGCTGATGTGATAAAGGAGACAACTTATGGAGGATACGGTTTCTTTGACCTTGGAGGAATCCTTCCATGCGGGACCGCAATCGGTATAGGCGGCATGAACATCTCCTACAGTGATTCTCTCATTCCGGATTCAGAAGCCCTGGATATTCCCGGTGACGCACAACTCTGGGACTGCCCGGAATACGATATCCTTACAGCTGGGAATTCATCCTCTTATATTGCTGTTTCTGCTCAGACGATTCTGGATAATTTCAGCCTTGAGGGAGAGTTCGTCCGGCAGGATAACGAGTCGATAGCTACGCTCGCAAGGGCAAGGTGGCAGAATGACTATTTCTATCTGCTGGGTATATGGAGACACTACGATATCGGCTTCACTAATCCATACAACCGTGGATTTGCAGAACAGCTTCGATACGATGATACCGTTTTTGAGAAACCCTATTATCTCAATGACCCGCTTACTTCACAGCTTGCGGAATGGCCGACCCCCAAACCCGAAGAGGGTGTCTACATTGAAAGCCGCTTCCAGATCAGCAGGCAGATAACATTTCCAAAAGTGTATCTTGATATATGGCGCTCTCTGCCATGGGGATTTGATAATTACAGATTCCAGGGGGAGATCGAGTACCGACCTGATTTCCCTGTCAGGTTCAGATTGAAATGCAAATACCAGGAGAAAACCAAAATGCATGACGTGATTCCAACCACTTCGCGTACGCAGGAATTCACCTTCAGAACCTTTTTCCTTCCCACCGGACATGACTATTTTGATGTCAGGCTCCGGTACGGAATGGTTGAACTTACTCCGAATCCAAGATATGGTGATGACCGGCTTCTGGCCGGTGGTTACATCTCAGCGAGATGGGAACATAACTTCAGTGAGAATCTGTCTGTTCTTGGAGGAACGACTCTATGGTCCACGGACGGTATGAGTCAGTGGGAGTTCGAAGATACTGGAATAGATTTTCTTGATGGAGATGGAACCAAATTCTATGTAACCATCAAGAATATTTTGTCTGATAACCTGCAGCTCAGGCTCAGGATACTCAGAAAAGACACTTTCTATCCCCGCACCGGTCTCTACAGGCCCGATCCCGATGACAGCTTCTATTACGAGGGTGATCCGGGTAGCCCGGTGAGGGATTTCGACGATCATGTAACAGATTATGGCATCCGATGTCAGCTTGATTTCCGCTGGTAGGGTGGAGGAAATATGAATATCATTGCGGCAGGAATAGTATCGTTACTGGCATTAACTGCCGGGCTTCCAGAAGTTATGTGGCTTGGTGAAACAGGTTCGCCAGGTTCAGCCAGTTCGCTCGGTATGGGTAATTGCGGTTTTCTTGATGTATCCGCTCTCGGGGTTCTTGAGAATCCTGCGCTTCTGGCAATTGCCGAAGAAGGTCTTCAGGTGGAAATCGCGGCGGGTCTGGATTACTTTGTTGAGAAAAGAACGAGAAGGGTCTATGACATTTTCGGCAGTTCAATCGGTGAATCCGAATATGCTTTCAACAAGAACCTTACTTTTGTTCCAGGTGGTGCCGCAGTTGCTTTTCGGAGTATTGCGGGGTTTCCTGAAGCGTTTTCATTTGCTGCCGGATGGAGGGTTCCGAGCACTTTTACTTACAGTTATGGAAGGACTGTGCGGGATGATTCCTATGTGAAAACAGGCGAGGAAAGCCTGGAGATATCCGGCATCAAGAACGAGTTTGACCTGGCCGTCGCCTTCTCACCATCCGAGGTTCTCTCATTCGGGTTTGCGGGAGGATACATCACAGGATCAAGGGATGTAACGTGGGAAGTAACGTATGTTGATCCCTCGCAGGAAGGAATTCTTTCTCAACGCGAGGAGACTGTTTCAGGTATTGTAACCAGGGGTTCCATCCTCTTCATACCAGACAGAAGGGTTTTAATAAGCGCAGGGCTTGAATATCCGATGCCGCTTTCTTTCTCTCCGGAAGAAACCGGTGATCCTGTATCCTGGAACACCTTCTCGGATACCGATTATGATCTGGACATTCCAATGACTGTAAGGTTTGGTTCCATTTACATTCCCGGAAACAGTCTGAGGTCGAAATTTACAGGTGAATTCTACTGGAGCCCTGATGGTTCAATGGAGTACGAGGACGAGAATCTCGGCCTTTTCAACTCCTGGGGAGTACACGCCGGTGTTGAGAATACGCTTCCCGGCGGGCCTGTTGCCAGGTTTGGATTTGGCTACGACCGCTCTCCCATAAGCAGTTCACTGGATAGAATGAGCTTTACTGCCGGGATGGGCTTTCGCATAGGCGGTTGGAATCTGGATATGGGAGCCAGTTTTTCGCCTGACCGGTGGAAACAGACAGAGATAACCGGTTTACCTTCCTTTACATCCGGTGACAGCCTGACAATAGAGGAAACAGACACAAGGCTCATGTTCTCCATCAGCCGTGTGTTTGATATCTAGGCGGGAGCAGATTGTGAAAAGACTGCTGCCAATACTGCTGCTGGCAATCATTCTTCCGGTCAGTGCCGGGACAATATATCTCAATATATTGCATACCAATGATATACACGGAGGAATCGTTCCAAGGGAAGCCTCGTTTCTCAATCCTGATTTCCCGCCAATGATAGGTGGAGGCGCGTATATAAGCGCCTATGTCGATGGAGTCCGGGAAGAGTGCCTGGAAAACGGGGAGTACTGCCTGCTGATCGATGCGGGTGATATCTACCAGGGAACACCCACCGGTAATTATGAAAGTGGAAAGCTTATCATTGAATGGATGAATGCAATCGGGTATGATATGATAACCCTTGGCAACCATGATTTCGATGATGGAGCCGACAATGCAATAAAGCTCTCCGAGCAGGCTGATTTCCCTGTGATCTGCGGCAACTTCGTGGATTCTACCACAGGGGAAATACCTGCTCCTGTCCTGCCATATGTAATTCTGGAATTCGAAGGAGTGAAGATAGCCTTCATCGGGCTTACGACAACTGATACCTACGGTCTTGTTACCCCTGAACTTCTCGGGAATTACATATTTCTCAACGAAGTCGAGACTACTAAAAGGTATATCTCGGAAGTGGAAGAGCAGGGAGCTGATCTGATTGTTCTCGTTTCGCATCTTGGGCAACCCAGAGACACTGACAAATACCTGGAGAGAGTGTACGACGCATGGAACGCCGGGGAAGAATATACCAAGGACTTCTGCATGAATCATGTGGAATTCACATGTCTGGTTCCAGGAATAGATCTTATCGTCTCAGGACATATTCATCTTGGCTTTGCTGAACCATGGGTAAGCCCCGTGAATCATACAGTTGTGGTTCAGGGTTACGCCAACGGAACAGGTATCGGAAGAATCAGGCTGGCTATTGATACTGATTCAGGTACACTCATTGGCTACGATCTTCCTGAAGGAGAGGAATACATAAGCCTTCTCCATGATGAATTCTGGCCTGATCAGGAAATCGCGAATTTGATAGAAAACTTCAGAATCATTGCTGAAGCCGGTATGGATGAAGTCATCGGTGAGGCTAACGAGCAGATACCAAGGGGAAATGCCGAGCATCCTATGGGCAGGCTCATAGCCGATGCAATGCTCTGGAGTACTGACACGGATGTTGCTCTTATGAATCGAGGCGGTATCAGAGCCGCAATACCCAGAGGGCTGATCACGCCCAGAGTTGTATATCAGGCGATTCCATTTGAGGAGGATCTCTTCGTTTTTGAACTAAGCGGAGCGGAGCTAAAGGAAATTCTCGAGACTGGAATGCAGGGGCGTCGTCGCGATATGGAGATCGGTGGTTTGACAGCATACAGAAATCAGGCGATGCCTGATGGAGAGAAGATAGAAGATATGCTGATAGGAGGCGAACCGTTTGATCCTGAGAAGATTTACAGGTTCGTTACCACCGGTTACCTTGCCATTGGAAATATCGGTTACGATATCATGCTGGAGCATGAATCAGTACCTGTCGGCGTGACTCTGATGAACGCGGTTACGGAATATATATCTCTGCTTGGTGAAATCACTCCTGACAACCAGACCAGGATTATCTGGATTGAGGAGCCTTAACATTTGGGGTCGGGCCTCAAATCTTAACATTTTCAAGACACGGGGACATGCACACCCAAAAACCACTGGGGACATCCACGCTCGAAAATACCATATGGGGACATCCACTCTTTGGTAGGTGTCCCCAGGAAGCATGACGCTCTGGTGTGTGTCCCCATGACTAAAACCTTTGAGTTAGGACAACCATGAAAGGAAGAACAATCCTGGCGCTTCTGCTCGGTCTTCCCGCTGCAATATTCTTCCTGCTGTCGGTCGCTTTCCCTGTTCTTGGAAAAACCGGAGAGCTCTTCGATCCGATTCTGTCCGCTACCTGTCACAGATTACCTGAAAGATGCGTACAAATGCCCTGGGGAACGAGCGGCCTCTGCGCAAGGTGTACCGCATTCTGGTTCGGTCTTGCAATCGGGATTTCTTTCATGTACCCCAAAATCATTCGAATACCGTTCTGGACCGGGGCACTGTTTCTCATTCCTCTGATCATAGATGGTGTTGTTCAGAGTTTATTTGCCTATGAAAGTACCAACATGCTTCGCACTCTGACAGGGCTTACCGCAGGAGCGGGGATCTCAATACTGATCTTCGGGAAGATGGGGAAATTGTCCTAATACAAATCCGGATGTTTTATCTTCATGTGTTCCGAAACCTTTTCCATCAGTTCCGAAGCAACCTTTTGAATAGCATCAGCTTCTTTAAGCGAAACAGTGTATGCCTGCTCATATTCACATGTGTTTCTTTTCATTCTGAACCTTTGAATTGCATCAACTCTGTCTGCGGGAAGGTCAAGTATGTAAACAAAACTTTCAATGTATTTGTAATGATGTCCCGGTGTGGAACCTAAACGCCAGCCTTCCGCATGCATGCAGACCTTTGCCAGGATCATGATTGCCTGGTAAGAAAACATGAACTTTGCGTCATCGCTTATTCCTGATACATAAGAATCCTTAAAATTTCGTCGGGCAATTTCCATGAAATGGCATACTGATTCCCTGCTGGGATAATCCTTTTTGGGTCTGTTCTGTTCAATCCATTTTTCGAAGTTCATCATCACTGCCTTTAAGGATTATCTTCTCACCATGGTGGACACGATTGAGAAAACTGGTCGAAAGCCGTGACAAATAGTCGGACCTGTCAAATACCGAGAGGTTTATTGTCCTTCCTATTGATGATTCAATAAGTGATACGGATTTCATCATATCAAGCTGATCGACTGATCCTACAATCATAAGATCAACATCGCTTGAAGGACCAGCTTCCCCCCTGGCAAAGCTACCGTATATATATGCGAAATCAATATCCTCAGGATGATCACTGAGACAATCTTTAATTCTCTGCAGTATTCCCGATGATTTGACCGTAATGCTCCTGATCTCACTGAAAATCGGGGATGTCCTGTTGGCAGAGTAGTAAACCCGTCGTCCGGATCGTCTTGAGTTGACCAACTCAAGTTGAAGTAGTTTTACCATATCTCTATGAAGAATCCCTGGATTTGAATATCCCAGGATTTTCGCCATCTCCGAAAGATAGAATTCCTTTTCAGGATTCAAATACATCAGAGCAAGCATTGATCCCCTGACACCACCTATGAGTTCGAGAAAGGTTTTTCTGACATCATACTTTTTCATAATGATATCATTCTATATCATATTGATAAAGTCAACTGCTGCGATATGGTATGATTACTAGAATATCGCATACTCTTCAGGGTTTTCATTGATAAGCTCCCGGGTATATTCATATCCGTAAGGAGTATCAGCCTCACGGGCAGTAGCAGGTTTAGAAAAGAGGGATTTAAATGCAATTTAAGAAAATGAGTCTTCTCCTCAGTTTGATTTTAATCCCTGCAAGCTTTGCCACGGCTGATTGGCAAAGCTTCCAATTGACCGATAACAGTTACGCAGAATCAATGTCCTCAGTAGATCTAGATTCATCCGACAATCCTCATTTTGCGTGGTGCTCTAATAATGATGGCGACTATGATATTTACTATCTTTCTGAAATCACCGGAACACCGGTAAAAGTTACCGATAATAACACAAATGACCTGTATCCTCGTTTAAGGATAGATCAGGCGGGGAATGCACATATTGCCTTCAAGGGACACGATGGTCATGATTATGAAGAATTCTATGTAAATAACATCAGCGGTCAGTTCTGCGACCCGATACAGGTAAGTTTCACAGAAACAGATGTTGGAGTCTTTGTTCCTGAACACTCATGCTTAAGTATTGATCCTGCTGGCGTTGCCCATATTGCTTACAAATATGGGTACTATGAATATGGTAACTGGGATATTTATTATGTGAACAATGAGAGTGGGTCATTTGGATCATCGACCAGAATTACCGATGAAACCGGAGGAAAAAGTTACGTTAGACCTTCAATGGCTCTGGATAATGACAACTTTATTCATACTGTATTTGAAAACGGAGCCGATATCCTCTACACAAACAATGTTGCCGGGACATTCGATAGTCTGACGACAGTAAGTGCAGGAACCATCTGTTGGCACTCTTCGGTAGGGATCGATTCCTCAAGCAAGGTTCATATCTCTTACTCCAAATACCACGGGGGTGCCTACTACATTAATAATGTAAACGGAAGTTTTGATACCACATTGGTTTTGTCAACCGCGAATAGTATTAATGAAATCACAGCCTTGGTGGTGGATCATTTGGATAATGTCCATGTTGCCTATATCGGCGGGAATTTTGGAACCCCTAATACTCATGAACTTTATTATGTGAATAATTGCACCGGGAGTTTTGAGGTTCCCGAACAGATAACCTTTAACAGTGAGCATACCGCAGATATATCCTTAAGCATTGACTCTGTTTGTGCTTGTCATATAGCATTCTTAGAGGGATTCTATGGAAGTAATGATTATGAAGTCTGGTATTGCACAAATAGCGAATTTGTCGGCATATCTTCTGACGATGCAAGCTACGCAGGAAACAACCATTCTTCATTTTCGCTACAAAATCATCCGAATCCGTTCGATCTGACAACAACCATCAGCTATCAATTATCAGTTAATGCCAACGTAACCCTCAGCATTTACAACATACTTGGACAGAAGCTGAGGACATTGGTGAATGAAAATGAACCAGCTGGTTATCATTCAGTGTTCTGGAATGGCACCGATGAAAACAACCAGCCTGTTCCTTCAGGAGTTTATTTCTATCAGCTAACAACAGAGAGCGGTTTATCTGAAACAAAGCGGATGATGATTCTGAAATAAGTAGCGAGTAATTGGAGCCATTTCTATCGCATCAAAATCATCTTTCTTGTCTCAATAAATTCATTGCCTGCTTTCAGCTGGTAGAAATAAACGCCGCTGGAAAGGTTACCACCATCAAGATTGACTGAACGGTTGCCGGCTGTTTGAAATTCACTCACTGAAGTTTGAACTGCCCTGCCTGAAAGATCGTAGATGGTTAATGTCACATAGTTTGAACTTGGAAGGTTGTATGTTACTTTCGTAGTGGGATTGAACGGATTTGGATCATTTTGATATAGCCTGAACATCGATTGTATTCCACCGGATCGTTCATCAACACCGGTAATTACGTATTCATAAGCGCCTATATCATATCCTGCACCTTGAGGTCGTGGATTTCCATCGAAGTCGAAGTTCGGCGCGTCAACAGAAGAACCGCTATTTATGGCTGGTGAAGTTACCTGCAGATGAAAGTCAGCTTCCGCTGAATTCACGAACATAGGATCTCCTACTACACTATCGCTGCCGAAAATCTCTCCCGGATATCCACGAAACCCATCAATTAAATTATGGTCAACAAAGAGATTTTGCGGGGCATCTTCTATTACGATTTGAAATGACAGGTTTTGGCTACAAATGTTGTTTCTTATGACAACATACTCCGCATCCGAATTCATCACATTTATTCCGCCACCCCATTCATTCCCATTGTTGTAAAGGGTGTTGTTTATCACATAAATGTCCTTCATTGGTTGCTGTGGTGCCAACGACCAATTAGCAATCCAGATGCCAACTTCCTCATTATCGTAAGCGATATTGTTATAAATCCTGACGTTTTCAAGAAGACCGCCTGCCTCGGAAGCTACGGTAATACCATGAGCACAATTATGTACAGTATTCTGATAGACATCAATGTTATAGGTGTGTTTGTCCCACGCATCTACATAAATACCCAATCTGTTCGAATTCATATCGTGCACATAGTTTTTATAAATTATCCCGTTTGAACTTCCATCCTTTGCATCAATACCCTCGCCTCCATTAGTCCCGGGACCTCCATGGTGAACATGATTATTCATGACTTCAAAAGTATCGGTGACAGCTACAGTAATACATTCCTGCAGGCCGTCATTACAGGCAAGCTCAACCTCATTGCCATCAATGATTATGTTGGAACAACTCCAAACACCAATGCCGGAGGAAACCGTATTATAGGTATAGTTATTCTCGATTATGATATGATTTGAACCCCATGCAAGAATTCCAGAATCTGTGGAGTTAATTACTCTTAACCCTGAAACCTTGATATAGCTTTTGCCTGTGATATCAAACACTCCATACCAATCCGGTAATGGTATTCCGGTGCCATCAATTGTGACGGTATCGCCAGGATATGCAAGATATGTAATGTGATTTCCAGAACTTCCTGAATTCTGTGGTATAACCTGCTCATTGTAGATTCCTTCTTTGATGTACACCATATCACCTGCAATAATTGTATCAGCAGCTTTCTGGATTGTCAGCCACGGTAACGATTCTGTCCCTGGATTGGTATCACTGGCTTCAGGATGATTTTGATCAACGTAGTAGGTTGCTGCCCAGCTTAAACAGGGAATAAGCAGAATGATGAAAATTGATCTCACAATAACTTTTATTCGCATATATTATCCCCCTCTTGCCGCAAGGAAACTTGATTTTAACCATCTACAAAACTGCTCAGAAGAACACCTCGACATCACATATTAGATCAAATACTTTCCCTGAACTGACAATACCGAGCGTAATCCTGCTCCGTCAATGTTATATAAGTATGATGAGTACTCAGAACGGCACATCATAGTGGATGCATTTAAAACCATTGTCATGGCTGGGAGTGAGTTAAATTCTGAATTTTGGTACCCCGTAGTGGAAGCTTTTAGAACTCTGGTAGCTACTCTATAACTACAAAGCGTTGTGTTGCTATGAAGTTCCCAGAGATCTCTGGTGCTTGTGTGCAGATTTAAGAATCGTACAGTACTACTAAAACCTGAATTTAGACTTGACTGCTCCCCAGGTCGTTTGCTCCAAATTGAGCTCAACTACTTCAACTGTTGTCGAACACGGATCACCAATCCATTGATAACCACCTAAGTCTGCGTTACCTATACTAAGGAAGGCTATATCAACAAGGCCAATTGTAGAATCTGTGTGAATTATAACAGTGACCTCGTAGATATCCCCTCTTTC
>DAOWJX010000311.1 GCA_030640155.1 Candidatus Aegiribacteria sp.
CAAAAGGGGTCGAACCTTGAATCTTAACATTTGATACAAGTTAATTACTAATAGTCATAATATTAGTGCAATCTGTAATATGATACAGCTATATCAGTGATTCCATCCACTCCTGAGCCTCGAGTAGAATGCTTCTGTTAATTCTGTGAGGACCATTCCAGGATTTGAATTCGACTTCCATTCCAAAGCCTTCCAGAATATCTACTGTATGTGCTCCCTCTGTGAAATCAACTGATTCATCCATAGTTCCGTTCGCTACGAACGCGTTCATTCCTGAAACGTTTCCAATAACTGATTCAGGGATGAAATCCGTATCGAATCTGCCTCCGAACCCAATCAGCCCCGAAAACTCGTCAGGATATCTAAGCCCTGTCAGCCATGTAAGGCCACAACCCTGAGAAAAGCCGAAGAGGAAAACATCCGAGATATTGTAGATTTCTTTCAAGTTTTCCACGACAGTCGCAACATATTCCGCAGAAATCATGTCAAGTTCGAAAGTCTCGATGGAATCCGCTCCCGTTCTGAACCATGAATATCCGAATATGCCATTGATAGTTACTGGATATGGCGCACAGGGGCAGGCATATATGAAATCGGGAGATTCGAAATATCCCCATAGCCGGATGAAACTCTCGGGTGAATCACCGAACCCGTGCAGCCCGATAAGTAGGGGATAAGCCTGTTCTGAGTTATCGAACTCTTCGGGAAATCGTAGCAGACATTGAAAGGATGCTTTTGCATCGAAGAGAATGTTTTCACCCGTGAATTCCGGAGGTCCGACCGGTATTCGAGAAATCTGATCCATCAATTCCATGAAGGGAGGGGTATTTCGAACAATGTCGAAATCATGATCTTCGAGGATGTAACCGAAATCACTGAAACCGGCATTCACTGCTCTTCGGAGGTAGAGTGCTGCAAGTTCCGGTTCTTCCATAAGGGCATAACAGCAGGCAAGATTGTAGATGATATTCGTATCCAAGATATTCCTTGTCAGGAAAGCAAGGAAATACCTTGCGGCCAGTCTGTAGTTCTCTTCGGAATACGCTTCAAGTCCATACTGTACATAATTGTTCAGGTTCAGATCGAGAAAGTCCCCCGAATGCGGATCCATAGGATCGATCTCCCCGGGGAGAGCGTAATCATGAATCGGTGCCGATGCGGTAAGAACCAGAATGATCAGGTTTATCATGCCAGCTATTCAGGTTCCGATTCAACCAGTTCGAACAGGTATATCTTGGGATAATCCATCGGGTCTTGATCGTATGCGAGTACGCCACCGGCATCGACTTTGAAATTCGGTCTGGTGACCGGTGTGAATTCAGCATCGGTAACAGCGATGAACAGCAACTTACCCGAATAGTCGTAAACCTGGAAAACAGGGAGGTCTTCGCATGCGAGTTCAACCCATATCCTGCTCTGGGAATCTACACCTATAGAACCTATCACATTCCTCCATGGATAGGTTGTCTCCATTCTATTCATATCAGCGGATGCTTCACCATTCATGACCATTATCGACATACCAAGGCCCCCGGCATCTATCTCTTCCTGTGTCATTGGTGTTCTTTCACGCACTTCATGGATGCTCAGGAATTCCTCACCTTCCGGGGAGAAACCTGTTACGGAGAATAATGTATCTGATATTTCGGCAACCAGTACGCTGCCGTCCGGTCCTACAGCAAAATCAAAATCCGGTCCACCCTGAGAAGAAGCATGACCCTCTCCGGAGAATTCCAGCTCCATGGGTTTCGAGAGATATGTGAGATAAGGTTCAGAATCATCAATCCACTTCGATAGTTCTAGCGACATCTCTATTTCTTCTCCGGTCATGACCATGGGCATGTGCTGGCCAACGAGCGCTCCATCCGGACATCCTTCGATACTCATTGGAGGTGTCGGAAAGAATCCACCCATCATACTGATGTAATTGCCATCAGCATCGAAGTACGAAATGATCCGTGATATGGCATCTGTAACAGCAATACCGCCGTCAGGGAATACTGCGAAATCAACAGGAATCTGGAATTCTCCAGGAGCTTGCCCAGGAGCACCGATGTTTCCGATAAACTCACCGTCAGGTGAATAGACACTGAGACAGGCCTTAAGCATATCGAGAGCGATGATGTTACCATCAGCTCCATGAGCGGCCTGCAGGATAATACCGAAAACATATGAGCTGTCTCCCATCTCCAGTCCGATTGTATCGGTAACCGCGAGGAGAAGTGTATCGACCTGTCCGGTGAGGTCGGAAGAGGAGGCGGATTCCGCTTCACCACCGCATCCGGCAGAAGCAGCTATGGTTAATGCTGCCAGGATGATGGATAGAATACTATTAATGCCTGTCCGGTTCATTTCTAATCCTCTCTGTAATTCACTTATGAAAAACTATATCCTATCTCGGGAAATCACTCTCAAGGTTCTCGAAATCTTCCCTGTTCAGAAGAAATTCGTAGTTGAAGAAACTCTCCGGGATAATTTCGTCTTCATCCGGCTGAAAATCCGGTCCTGGTTCAGGATGCCAATGTATATTTCCGTTTTCGTCTGTTGTTCCACTTGTGATGAAAGTGAACGTATTCTCTTCTGGATTACCTTCTGATCCGTCTCCGATTCCGATTCTGAATGATGTGTAGTGTGTTCCTTCAATATCGATTTTGCAGAGTCCATCTACAAGGTAGCCGCCGAGTGGAGCCACGATCCATGTCGTGCGGCAGAAAACAACATCCTTTGCACCCATGAGAGAAAGAAAACTATCGGCAAACACCGTTGCTTCGAGACCGGTTATAACAGGGAACTCAACTTCCTGCGGATAGCTGGAATCGAATATTTCACCGTCAGGATGGATGCTGGAGAAGTAAGCTTCCGTTTCTGCATCTGAAGAATCACCAGTAACAGGTGATGATACTGCCAGCAGAAGAAGCAGAGATATCCCTGATATTCCAAAGGATGTATAACGCTTATTGCAGCCTGAGCCATAAGATCCGGATGAATAAATTCTCATTGTAATCATTCCTTTCAGGTTTTCCTTTTGATACAAAATATGTTTCTGTAAAATTTTGTCAAATAATCAAATCAGGTATCATTACTGAATCGTAAGTATTACTTTAAATAAATGAATAGAATCATAATGCGAACGTGTACGGAGTTAGTAGATTTATTATCATCTAATTGTAACTCACTATACTTAAATAGTTGCTCCAGTCCTGAGTCATATTGGCGTTTGAGAGATTATGGATTAGTAAAGAATCATACACAATATTCAGCATAATACTGACATTTTCGGCACTTAAGGCACATATCCAGCCTTAATAGAACACATGCGCTCGTCCGGTTCACGGATATTCGCTTATAAGTAGAACTGGAAGCTCATTCTAGAACAACCATCCTCCTGATCCCGGTTTCATCATGTGTTGAAATCCTGTAGAAGTAAATACCCGAGGGGATTCCACTCGCATTCCATATGGCGGTCCTGGTGCCTGAATCCTGCCAGCTGTCAACAAGGGTGGCAACCTTTCTTCCTGTAATATCGAATACTTCAAGGCGCACATCGCAGGCGACAGGAATCTCATAGGTAATCTGAGTTATAGAATTGAATGGATTTGGGCAGTTCTGCAACAGGCGGACTCCGCGCGGAGCGATTCCGGTCTCAACTTCAATGCCCGTAAGTTCAATTTCCCCAATATACAGAGTATTGAGATAGCCTTCGTTGTTACCGCCGAACACAAGAATGTAATCCTTATCATCGATTGTCGTGACTTCGACATGGGGACAACCCACTGGTGCAGGAAGAGGTGTGGCTGTAAGCCAGCCGGTAATCTCATTCCAGGCGTAGACTTTGTCACTCGCGGGCCAGGGATCGTACCCCGCCCCACCACCGGCAATGTATAGGAAGTCTCCAAGGAAATCACCATCCGCAAAGGCTATCGGTTCGGGTAAAGGATCGATCGTATCCCATTCATCTGAAGAAGGGTCATAGCGTATTGCATCCGTAAGGATGCTCAAGTTCGTATCATGTGCAATTCCTCCGACGGCATAGAAATACACATCGTCCGAAGCGGAAACAAAGTACATCCTTTTCGGAGAAGGTGGCGTCGAAGCCTCTAACCAGGAATTGCCTGAAATATCGTAGTGCCAGGATGACTGGAGCGGAAAGTAACTGTAATAATTCTCAACATAGAAATAATGTATCTTGTCGTTGACAACAGCAGCACCATATTTGCAGCACTCTCGCCAGTTTTCGGGGTACGGCGTGCTCAATAGCTCCCAGGAATCGAAAAGAGGATCATAGCACCTTAAAGTATCAGAGCCGGTTGTATGGCCACCGAGGAGGTAAAACTTGTCATCGTATACTACACCGCGCGTCAGGGAGCCCGGTGTGGGAAGAGGTGCAGCTTCAGTAGACCATGTATCGGTCACAATATCATAGATATAGTGGACGGGAGCCGGGCTGGGGTGACCGCCAAAAAGGTATACTTTACCGCTAATTACTCCTGAAGCACCCCGGCAGACCGGTGAAGGCATTGAAGCACCTGTGCTCCAGACGATATTCACTCCCCTTGTTGATTCATTGTAATAACTGTCTAAATTCCATCTGAACCGGGGATGATCTGATTTCAGGAACGGATTCCCATCCAGCAGGGTAGCAGTGGTATCATACCAGGCCATAAGGCTGTAGAACTGACTGTAATAGCCGTCCAGGGTAGGATCTGTTCCGGATGGATCGTATGTCGATGGATTTGTCAGATCTCCACCGATACTATCGCAGTTGTCGTCAAGGAGTGGATACTCCCCGACATCGTTAGAATGAGGTGTTTCCCATTCGTAAGCTTCATCAATTGCTATATAGCCGTCACCATTCACATCTGTATAGTGTGAAACGATTCCATCCGGGGCACCACCCCGTATTGAGAATCTCCACTTACCGGCCCAGCCGTAGGAATTTCCCTGAGAGGCGTTTACGGAGGTTGCTGTGATTACACGTCTTGTCGAGTTACATAAACCCGACATGTGCGGCATGATCGCACCGCTATAGCACGGATTGTAGGCACCGATGTAAGCTTTACACTGGATATCGTCAATCCAATCCCTGAGTTCCGTGAAATATACGAATCCACCATGCACTTCAAATCCACTCGTGTTGCCGTGGTCAACCCACCATACATGAACGAGGTCATCTTCCGTTGCCTTTGCAGCAATACTGTCGAAGGCTGCCTCAACATTGGCATATGTACTTATTCCATCGCAAAGTTCTGGATGGGCGGTCGCGCTGTCTCCATATGAGTAGTAGTAGATATCCTGTGGCGCGAATTCCCAATCCATGAGAGCCCAGACCAGGCTCGAAGTATCATTCCAGTACCATTTGTACATCTGACCCGATACATTACCGCCCATGACGACAATCGCATATCTATGTACATAGGGCGTCCACAGACCGGATCTGTCCGCTGACCACTCATTTCCTATCCGTGTGTTTTGGATAATGCTCAGTTCAGCATTCACGCTTCCTATAAACAGTAACGTACATATAATTACGATATAAGGGAGTCTTGAAAATGAATAATGATAACGTGACATTATCGTCTTCCTTCCTGAAATAACCAGTATCATTTTGCTTTATTAATAGCAGACCGGAAACAGGAATTCAGGTCTGAGATAGCTTTTTTGCGGTAATTTCTTCAGCATCCTTATCTCACGATTCTGTCACTCAAAAAAGAATACCTGTATTGTCAGGTAGCGTCAACAGATGGATTTACGACATTGATATTTAAAGAAATGAATGTATGACCGAAACTTGAACGCGGAGATCAAATGACGGTTCTGCCTGGAACGACAACGTCGAGGACAATACCGTCATGGGAAAGTGGGTGTACTCCCTGAAAGAGAAGATCAACAATATTCAGTACGATGCTGAAGGTGAGAAATCCAGAAGATTTGTACTGCCAGGGAGATTGGATTCTCACACGGGAAATTAATGTCATCCACTGTTCTATTCGAAAGATCAGGCATAATGATCAAAACTTTTACGGTATTACTTATAACCAGCCTTTCGTACATTCAAACACCAGATAGACTCCGGACTGGAATTGTTTCAGTAGATACAGGCATCCAATATCGAAAGAACCTCAGCCAGCAATCCATCATTTCCTCGTTCAATCCGCTTTGATCCACGAGAACGAAAATCAACTGATTTAACCTGCTCAACCATAATAAAACCAGTAAGCTTACTATCTTCAGGTATAGGAACGTGAAATGGAAATCCGCTATCTGTGTTCGTAACCGGACATACAATAGCCAATCCTGTACTTCGGTTAAATAAATCTTTGCTTACAACGTAAGCTGGTCGACGTCCTTTCTGCTCATGACCAGATTGTGGATCGAAAGTAATTCCGATTAAATCACCTTGCCGGGGAATGTAAGTATTCATTTACCAGTCTTCCTTACCAACAGGTCCACCCCAGTCAACTTCACTGACTTTGTAATCCGCAGGAATCTGTGCCACAAGATCCTTAAGATCGTAATGGTCACGCTTTTTCTGAACAGGTGAGATAACAATATTGCCATCCTTCAGTTCAACATCAACTTCATCACCAATATTGATTTGTGCATCTGCAAGTAGATGCTTTGCGATTCGAAGCCCTTGACTGTTTCCCCATTTTTGTATTCTTGTAATCATCTGATAACCTCCACTAGTATATACTATGTATAGCCTACATTCATTATCTTGTCAATAGCTGTTTTTGAGTCCCATATTTCAGTTGTATAACTTCATGAAGTTCTTCAACGTTTGAGTTATTACAATCAGTTGACTTCTTATGTTGAAAGAACTAATTTGTATTTATGGAGGTTCTAGCAATATGAAATTGGAAGTTAGTTTTGCATTTATCTCATTACTTCTCTGTAGCTGTCTTTCCGGTCCTGATTCAGAGACGGTACACTTTAACAACCAGATAGCGTTGGGTTTTGAGGTTGCTAATATAATAGATAACGAGTGTATTTTCGGTGAGATTTTTCTCACACCATATGAATCATCCCCAGAGTGCTTCTATCTTGTTGAAACCCCTGATCATCTTGATTCTGTTTTCATGGATATTTCGTATATGTTTGATTGGACTCCCCAGCTTGATGAGTTTTTCCCGGAGACCGGTATGCTTCTCGTTTACTTCAGAGATGTACCGTCTGAGGATTGTTACAATGAGCATTCAGTCAGTCTGCGCAATGACACAGTCTTCATTGATGTTTCCATTGAGGAATTCGAGGTTGAACTGCCTTCTCCAGGCTTAGCTGGAGTGGCAATACCCATTGGAATAATACCTGCCCTTGATTGATACTCTTCCTGTAAAGTTCTTACTGTACGCCCGACAGGATTCCCTTCGACTCACTTCGTTCGCTCAGGGTAAACTCACCACTCCGATCTTCAATCGGAAGTCCGAATCCATAGCGCAATAACGAAAGCGGGGACACCCTGATCGGTGTCCCCATTTTCTTTGATACCCCTGGTGTACGTATTTCGAACTCAAGCAACTACTCTATCACCACGAAGCGCTGTGTCGCTGTGAAGTCTCCAGAAGTCATCCGGCAGAAGTAGATCCCTGCATATAAGTCCACAAGCAGAACTTCATGAAACCCTATAGAGTACTCATCTTCATGAATCTCACTGACAAGTCGACCTGAGAAATCGAAGATATAAATGTCGACATTAGCAGTCTCGGTCAAAGCAAATCTGATGATTGGTGAGCCTGATGATGGATTAGGTGAGATAGGAAGCAGCTCCGTTCCAGGAGGAATCGGTTCAGCAGTTTCTCCAATACCGAGAGGATTCCAGCTAATGGTAACATCGTTGAGCGTTGGAGTAGTATCCGGATTCGAGGTTGCAAGAATAGCCCTGTACTGGAAGTAGCTGTCGTAATCGTTCAGGATCCACTCAAGACTACAGGGTGATAAGAGAGTATCTGACCAAGTGCCCATATCGGTAAAAGTATCTGAAGCTCTAACCTGAAAAGCAACAGCTGTACCAGTCGGTTCTATGGATGTCCAATCGATATTTCCCCAACCCGGATCGTTCTGAAGATACAGAACACTGGATTCAAGTGAACCTCCAGGCGAATATTGATTAAGATCCCACCAGGTGATGTTGTCTTGTGAATATGCTGCACCGAGGATGTCCATATTACCGTCGCCGTCAATGTCCTCGGAGTACACGAAATGGGCATTAATGAATTCCCCATCAACTGTATGCTCGACCCATGATGTACCCGAGCCGCCAATATTCTCCCACCAGGTGATGTCATAATCGCCAAAAGCAGCACCAAGGATGTCCATATCACCGTCACCATCGATGTCCTCCGAGTATACGCACAAAGCGCCATTGAATTCCCCATCAACTGTGTGCTCGGTCCAGGATGAACCTGAGCCATCAGTATTCTCCCACCAGATGATGTCGTCGGCATATCTAGCAGCGCCGAGGACGTCCATATCACCGTCACTATCAATGTCTGCCGAGTATACGGAATAAGCACCATCGGCTCCACCGATGACGTGCTCGGTCCAGTTTATACCTGAGCCATCGATATTCTCCCACCAAGCAATGTAGTTGACAAGATTTGCGGCACCGAGAATATCCATATCACCATCACCATCTATATCTTCCGAATAAACCGAATGAGCTAAATCGAAATCCATAGCAACGGGGTGCTCGGCCCAGTTTATACCTAAGCCGTCGATATTCTCCCACCAGGTGATATCGGCGATTTCATCACCTGAGCTGAGGATGTCCATATCCCCGTCACCATCTATATCCTCAGAGTACACGCAGAATGCCCATAAGTAGTACCCGTCAACGGTATGCTCGATCCAGGATGTGCCTGAACCGTCTTCATTCTCCCACCAGATAATGTGGCTGGCATTGTAGGCAGCCCCAAGGATGTCCATATCACCGTCGCTGTCTATGTCCGCCGAGTATACGGAAGTGGCGTACACGAAGTTTCCATCAATTGTATGCTCGATCCAGGATGTGCCTGAACCATCTTCATTCTCCCACCAGGTGATGTCGTTATCCCAACAGGCAGCACCGAGGATATCCATATCACCATCACCATCTATGTCTTCCGAGTATACGGAATAGGCACCATCAAATGCTCCAGCAACAGTATGATGCTCAGTTACAAAATGGAGCACAATATCTCCGGGAATGCTCCACCTGACATCGGTATCGAGATAAAACTCGTCACTCAACTCAACAACCGGTCCAAAGACGCCAGGTCCCCCAGACCAATCGGTCTGAACTACGGAATCTGCATATGAAACGGTAAAGGAACCGAAGATGATCAGAAATGGTAGAATACTTCTATAACACATGACACCTTCCTGTATCTTGAGAATCACGGAAAGATGACAGGATGTCAAGTTTTTCGGGTTAACGAAATTGGGACACCCTATCGGCGTCCCTTTTAATATCCCACATGATTCGCAGTTGGAAACCGTTTCTGGAATGGATCACAAGACTTGCTGAACTCCGGAAAACCCTTTCAATGATTCACATTTAGATGCAACACATGGACTTCACTTGTGCGTTAAACAAAAATGGAAAACAAGTATGTACACTCAATTTGGTACGGAATTTTGAACCGGGTCATAACCTTTTTCGTACCGGAATACCGTGAGAATGAGTGAATACCGGTAAGATTTCGACAGAAACACGCCCGCAGCG
>DAOWJX010000329.1 GCA_030640155.1 Candidatus Aegiribacteria sp.
GCGCTGGTGTGAATGCGCCCGCTGCTTTCCGTGGCCGGTACACCCCGCGAACAGGAGATGCGGTACTTCAGCCAGCCGTGGGATGGCTGGCTTCGCAGCGGCATTGTGGATTTCATGGTTCCGATGAATTACACTGAATCCGACTCGGAGTTTGTGTACTGGGGTGAACAGCAATTGGAAATGGCTGAAGGGAGACCACTCAGCTGTGGAATAGGCCCATTCTCGACCCGTTCAACTCTCACATTATCGGAGACTGAACACCAGGAAGCTCTTGCGGAGGAGATGGGATTCGACGGATGGGTCATATTTCATCTATCAGATGTTTTCATTGAGAGACTGCGCGAAACCGCTCAATCGCGGGGCAGCAGACCGCATCCGATCCGATCCCGGCAATAACTGCCCCTTGAAAGTTGCTTCATTAATGCGTACACTCTAAGAAGGAGCGCATCTTCGGGGGGTGTTTATTGCTTGCTCATACCAGAAGTCTGGCTGTGTTCGGCATTGATTCATATCCCGTAGATATTGAAGCCGATATGTCTATGGGACTGCCGACGTTCACAATTGTAGGGCTGCCTGACAGCGCTGTTCGAGAATCACGACAACGAGTTACAGCTGCCATAGCCAATCTTGGTTTCCGGCTTCCAGGTAAAAAGATAACGATTAATATGGCTCCTGCCGGAAGAAAAAAAGAAGGACCCGGATTCGATCTTCCCATAGCTATCAGCATTCTCGCAGCTTCCGGGATAATTCCCGCGGAGACTATTGAAGACTATTTCTTTGTTGGTGAACTTGCTCTGGACGGAGCGCTTCGTCCTGTTCCGGGAGTGCTCTCAATGGCTGACAGAGCAAGAAAAGAAAGGCATTCAGGGCTTATCGTGCCGGCCTCTAATTCAGTTGAAGCAGCTGTGGTTTCCGGACAGAAAGTGTTTCCAATCAAGGATCTCAATCATGTAATTGACTTTTTGTTAGATAAAGCAACTATAGAACCTGTTTTCTATTCACATGCACCTTCTGACACCGATGGCAAAGAGGAACCTGACTTCAGCGATGTTCGAGGGCAGGAATTCGCAAAAAGAGCTCTCGAGGTTGCCGCTGCGGGTGGACACAATATTCTATTGATAGGTCCTCCCGGCTCCGGTAAAACCATGCTGGCAAGAAGACTTCCATCAATTCTCCCTTCTCTTCATCCTGACGAGGCGATTGAAACGACAAAAATTCACAGTGTTGCGGGACTTCTCCGGAGCGGTGGATCTCTTCTGGAAACCCGTCCGTTCCGGTCGCCTCACCATACTGTTTCCGACGCCGGGTTGATTGGAGGGGGTAGCATTCCCCGACCCGGCGAGGTGAGTCTTGCTCATAATGGTGTACTGTTCCTTGATGAGTTACCAGAATTCAGGAGGAATGTTCTGGAGGTTCTAAGGCAACCTCTGGAGGATGGCACCGTCACAATTACAAGAGCATCCATGTCGATGACTTTCCCCGCAAGGTTCACTCTTGTCGCCGCAATGAATCCATGCCCCTGCGGGTATTTCACGGACCCCGGTCATTCCTGCAACTGCACCGGCCCGCAGATACAGAGATACCTTCAGAAGATATCAGGTCCGCTCATGGACAGAATTGACATTCATATTGATGTCGCTCCGGTTAAATACCGGGATCTTTCATCCAATCTCCCCACAGGGGAGAAATCCCTGGCGATAAGGAAGCGTGTAATAGAAGCCGGAAAAATCCAGTTCAATCGATTTGGGAAAATTGACGGCCTGCACTGCAACGCCGGGATGACTTCTCCCATGGTGAGAAAGTACTGCCATCTCAACAGTGAAGTCAGTAAACTCCTGAAATCCGCAATGGAGTTGTACGGATTTTCAGCCAGAGCTTACGACCGGATAGTAAAAGTGTCACGAACAATTGCTGATCTTGCGGGTTCGGAAGACATACGAACAGAACACATCGCCGAAGCGGTGCAGTACCGCTCACTAAGCGGACAGGCTTATCTGTAATGCTGAAATATCGGAGTCAGATATCTCCAATTAACATTAGAGAAGCGAAAAAGGCTTATTTGCCATGAATGGTTACTACACCGAGAAATTATCCGGTCGCCGCTTGGAGCTTTGCTACGAGATAGCCACACCTCGCGTTAGCCAGTATCTGGAGGCTGAACTTCAGCATGTGCTGACCTGCGTGCGGTCTACAGATATTGTACTGGAGTTGGGCTGCGGGTATGGTCGAGTGGCTCTTCGCCTTGCGGAGGTTGTACGACGGGTGGTTGGAATTGACACCGCCAGAGAGAGCCTTGAGATGGCGCGAGAGCATGCAGGTGTGAACTCTCGCTGCAAGTTTCTGAACATGGATGCTCTTGATATACAATTAGCAGCAGGCAAATTCGATGCGGTCATTTGTGTTCAGAACGGTATCTGTGCTTTTGGGGTTAATCAGGAGGCTCTGATGCGGGAGGCGCTTCGCGTCACCCGTTCGAGAGGGATCATACTGTTCTCTACTTACTCTGATCGGTTCTGGCGGCATCGCCTTGCATGGTTCCAGGCTCAGGCGGAAGCAGACTTGATCGGTCCGATCGATTATGCTGCATCAGGGGATGGTGTAATAATCTGCAAGGATGGCTTTCGTGCTGGACGATTCACACCTGAGGATTGGAGATTGCTTTGCTCTCGAATCGGGTGCGATCCCGAGATCATGGAAATAGATGGGTCCAGCGTTTTTTGTGAAATCCTCAAGGAAGATTCTGCCCGACGATAGCATTTAGCTAATAGAGTCAGGTCGTGAACCTTTGTGTTCTAAATAATTACATCTGAAAATCTGCTGATTACCTTTATTCCTGTTTTCCGTATATTGTACTTCAGGCCTGTCTTCTGGAAGGACATATCGGTGAATATATCTTGCATCAGGTTTAATTTTTATGAGGTTCTTATATGAAGAATTCAAAGGATTCATTGAAGTCCAATTCCGTTAAGCAATTAGAGCGGGAGCTTGAGAAAGCATCCGGAGAAGAGAAAATACTTATCATTATTCTCCTATCCGAAAAGTACCATGATTCCTCTCCATTGAAGGTTATAGAATACTGCAAACAGGGAATGGAACTTCTGAAGGATTATCCTGATGATACCGGGTTGCTTACCCTGTTTCATGACATATCCTGGGCTTACCAGAGCCTTGGCAGCTATCAGGAATCTCTTGAATACGCTTTCAGATATTACAGCACCACACGGGACGCAGGAGACAGAAAGCGCGAGTCAAAGGCGCTCAATACAATCGGGGTCATCTATTGGAGACTGTCGAGTTTTGATGATGCCATGGAGTATTTCCTCAAATCTATGGATATTTCTGAAGAACTCGGGGATACGCGTGGAATTGCCGGCTCGTACAACAATCTGGGTATTCTGAATGAAAGCCTGAACGATATAGATTCAGCGATTGAGAATTATTCAAAGGCTCTCAGGATATGCAGGGAAATAGGTGAGGAATACGATAGCGCAGGCATACTGAATAACCTTGGTGTTATCCATATCGGTAAAGGCAACTATGAAAAAGCGGAAGAATTCTGCAGGGAGTCTCTGGAAATACGGCAGAAGCTTGATGATATTTATGGAGTATCCCACACACAGATAAATCTTGGTCTGATCCGGAAAGAACTCGGTGAGTATGAGCAGGCGCTCGATATCCTCGAATACGCCCTGAATACAACCATCGAATCCGGAGACAGATACGCTGAAGGTGAAGCCAGACTGCACATCGGTCTTATCCATGAATCCCTGGGTGATCATGAAAAGGCTGTTGAATACATCAAAGAAACCATAAGGATCGCTGGAGAAACAGAATCAGGAGAGCTTCTTGAAGAAAGTATCATGAACCTGTCAGGTGTTCATGAGAGGGCAATGAATTTTAAGGAAGCCCTTGAATTATTCAAGCAGTATAAAGAAACCCACGATAATATTTTCGATGAGAAAAGTCGGCGAAGAATTAATGAGCTTGAGATAAGATTCATGGTGAAAAGCAGGGAGAGGGAGGCTGAGCTGATCCGGCTTAAGAATGTCGATCTGGTAAAAGCGAATGAGGATCTTTCAAACGCTCTTGCCCAGGTGAAACATCTCAGTGGTTTGCTTCCCATCTGCGCGAATTGCAAGAAGATCCGTGATGACCATGGATACTGGGAACAGATCGAATCGTATATATCCGAACATTCGGAGGTGCAGTTCAGCCATGCTCTATGTCCGGAATGCATGAAGATACTCTATCCCGAATACATTACTGAAAAAGGTGAAACTGAAGCTATGATATGAGCGATTTAACTGATAGAAAAGATCCGGAGGCTCTCAAGAGGATGCTTCCCGGAA
>DAOWJX010000051.1 GCA_030640155.1 Candidatus Aegiribacteria sp.
AAAAACGTGATGAACATGTCTGATGGAGTATTCTCGAACACAAGCCTGTTGATCCTCTCGGCTGATTCGGCAAGGGACACTCCCATAGCCTGCGTAGTTCTGAGAGAAGCCTGCAGGTTCGCCATGAGAAGAGCGGCCCCCACTCCTTTGCCTGCGACATCCCCGATCGAAAGTACCGTTCGGGAATCATCGAGCGGGATAACATCGTAGTAGTCCCCGGCGACATCTAAACAGAATCGTATAAGTGCTTCAACTTCAAGCCCGGGCAGATCAGGAATCCTGCCTGGCAGAAGACCCTTCTGTATGTCCCTGGCAACTCTCATCTGCTCCTGGAGTTTCTCTTTCTCCAGCTTTTCACCAAGCAGTTCCAGGTTCTCGGCTACAAGGGCTGTCTGTGCGCAAAGGTTTTCAAGCAGTTCAAGTTCCTCAGCAGTAAAATCCTCTCCGGTAGTCTTGCAGCTGATAACCAGAAAGCCGACCAGCCCTGATTTCGTTATAAGAGGAAGAAGAATCGCGCTCCTCCTCTGAATGAACCAATCCTTCTGCTCCGCCGTAAGAACGATCTTCCCGCTTGCGATAAGTTCATCAACAAGTATCGGGTTATCCCCATTTTCCAGCTTCTGGACAATCTCATCCCTGATGTCGAAGGGCGCGGGTTCAGCAAGTTCGACTGCGAAACAACCTTTATCTCCGACTCTGAGGACTGGATAAACTCTCTCGGCGGACAACCCGTCGATCAGCTTCTCCTCCAGTTCCTTCCAGAATTCTTCTCTATCTGTCCGAACGATGTTCGATGAAAGAAAATCCTTAAGAAGAGTGCGGAGCCTGACACGTTCAGGATAGAAGTGTTTTTCCAGTTTAGCCCTGACTTTCCTCTGTGTAGGCATGAACAGAAATGCTAATCCGAGACCGAGGATCAGAGTCGGGGTCTGGCTGTTAATACCAATGTGTTTGAGTATCAGCTCTCCGAATAAATAGAGAAAACCAATGAAGGTGAGTAAAAGAAAAAGGTTGACTGCTATGAATCTTGTTCCGCGTTTAAACTTTGCCTCTACCGAAAGTAGTTTGTATTTGCCGAACGCATAAGCAAGGGAAACCGGTATCAGCAGCATCAGCGAAAAGAGAATATTGCTTATGAACAGCCTGGTAACGAAGGTCTGTTGCATGAAAAGATATCCGTTGTATTGCATAAACCAGCTGTAGAGTATTGCGAATGTGATTCCAGGAGCGGAACCCCATAGAACCAGTCTGGTCTGTCGTTTCTCGATGAAATTCTCCGCTTTTCTGTAATTATTGATCAGAAGAGCGTAACCGAGAGCAAGGAAAAGCGTCTGGTATATGTTTACTGCAAGAGGCATCGATCTAGATGTGATTATCAGGACTGTTCCGAATACAACTCCCGGAATAAACATCGTAAGATTGAAAAAGAGACGTCGTTTATCGTAATAACTTTTCCGAGCGGGAAACAGCATGTGGAGTTTCAGCCAGAACGCAGCTGTAAAATACGTAAACACCATGAACAGGAGAAGAATAATATGTGGTATCTGGAATGACGCATAAACATCCGCGATTGCGGGACTGGTGACAGTCATTGCCAGAGCAAGAGTATAACAGAACAATGTCAGCGTGCGAACGGGAGAGGAATGAGGTCTCTTCAGAAATCCCCATAGTCCAACCAGGATCAGACCGGCTGCGATCAGTGTTCTCAGTATAACAAGAGTCCAGATCTGCAGTTTCAAGAGTACAGGTATCGATCTTGTCACTACCGTTGTTGAATAGAGTTCAGACTTGTGGAGGTATTTGATTGTCATCTCTTCGCCGGATGGTGTCTCCACGTTGAAGATGCTGAAATAGTTATCCAGCGTGGATGGTAACCCATCGATCTCTACGAGTATGTCACCACGCTCGGGATATGGAGGGCTCTTGAAATCTTTGATGTCTACTTCCGCGAACTCCGCATATGGAGAATGCTTCTGAAGTCTTAAAAGACTCCACATGTCCCCCATGTTCGAGAAGTTGATAACCTTTGTAAACTCCCTGGTGATATATGCTGTGGAAAAGCAGATAATCAGCAGGGATGCTATTATCATCAGCACAAATATGAATCTCTTCACCAGAGCACCTCCACAGAATACCTTACTAGTATAATCAAGTTTTTATTTTCGAGTTAATAAATGCAGTTTATTCATCTTTTCTGTATCCACGAACTGTATATCTGTTCCGCTTTCCGGAAGTGTTTTTTCTATCCCACTCACTCACATCGGTCAGGTTGTCACGAATGTCTGAAGGATAAAATTTGATGACCTTCTTAAGCAACGATGAAAGTTCACCGATGAATTTGTACCTTGGATTGAACCTGTAAAGAAGAGTTCTTCCCTTAAAGCAGCTCAGAAGTATTCCACCTGCTTCAAGTCTCTTCAATTGTTTCTGAACGGGGTCAATACTTGTTTGGAAGAATCCGGCAATCTCACGGGCATAACCGGAACCCCTTGCCTGAATGAAGAGCAGAACCTGTTCGCGGATACCGGATCCGAGGAGAGGCTCAAGCATAACGTTCTCTAATATAGGTCATATGTTCTGATTTGTAAGTCATGTGTACTATTATAGCGTACAGTGACTTGTGATGCAATACGGTAATTTCAATCTGAAGTTACTTCTGTCATCCAGTCCAGGTATTCCTGCAAAGCTCCGATTACAGGGGATACAATAATCTCAGGTGTTTCATAAGGGTGATTCCTTCTAACGAATTCCATGAGTTCCAGGGAACGGGAGGAAGGGGTCTTCATAACACAGAGCCATTCCTCCTCTTTACAGTTCTCGCCCTTCCAGGCGAAGAAACTCGTCACAGGTCCGCTCACCTGAGCACAGGCAGCAAGCCTTTTCTCAACTGAGCTCCGTGCTATCTCCTCTGCGATTTCTCTTGATCCAACCGCAGTTGTAACCTGAACCATCACACTTTCAATCAAGTCGTATCACCTTTCCGGATTGAGTCTCCACAGTCCCTTAACCCTTCTCTGAAGAGACAGCCACAAAACAGCACAGGCAAGAATGGCAAAAGCAACTATCAGAAGGATTCCGTATGAAAACCACCCTCCCTCGAACATCAGAGCGATTCTTCTCATCAGTGATTGCGGGATGTAGGGAATAAGGAATTTAATGCTCAGCGGAATACCGAATGCTATCAGCATGAGAACCACAGCGAACCATTGCTGTCCGCTCCTGACTGTTTTTGCCTTCATGGAAACATGGAGTCCGGCAAGTGTTCCGATCACTGAGAATACTAGCCCTCCGGCAAGAACAGCGCAGAAAACCGGCAGGGAGGGTAATGGCCTGGCCCGTACTATTGACCAGACGGTAAACAGCAGAAGAACCATCCAGGAAGTACCGGCAGCAATAATTATGGAAAACAGAGTTTTACCGCCAAGAAATTCCAGGGGTGAAAGCGGTGCTGTAAGCAGTGTTTCCAGAGTGTTTCTCTCCCTCTCTCCCGCAATAGCGTCAACCGCAAGCGGACCGGCGACATAAAGAGGTATAATGGCAAAAACCGCGAATGCTGCAATTGGATTGTCAAATGACCCAGGCAGAATGAACCCGAATATGATTCCATAGATGGCTATGAATCTGAAAAGCCCCATCTTTCCCATAGCTCTGTAAAATCTGAGCCATTCCCTCTGAATGACAGCCTTCATCGTGAATTCTTCCCTGTGAGTTCCATGAATATGCTGGACAGGTTTTTTCTGAACGGTTTGAACTCGATTATCCGGTTGCCGGATTCAATGAGCTCGGACAGAATATCAGCAGGCGGATCAGCACACCTGATTGTCATGAAACCGCGCTCTCCCGGCGAATAGGATTCCCCTCTGAATAATAGAGAGCCATCTTCAGTTGTAACCGAGTACTTACCGGCTGCAGTACTGTCCAGTTCCCCTGGTTTACCCGACAGAATCAGTTTTCCTGAATCAATTATAGCTACAGTATCGCTTAATTCCTCTGCTTCTGAGAGATTGTGAGTAGAAAGAAGAACGAGCCTGCTCTTCGAAAGGGTTTTAATGGCTTCCCTTACTTCGGAAGCTCTGACAGGATCCAGAGAAGATGTGGGCTCATCAAGAATTACCATATCAGAGGGCAGCATGAAAGTTCGCGCAACTGCGACAATTCTTCTGTTGCCGGTTGAGAGATCACTCGCTCTGGTTTGTTTCAGATCTTCAATTCCAAGTTTCCTGAGAATCTTACATGCGAGAATTCCAGCCTTCTCTTTTCCAAAGCCGTGAAACCCGGCCCAGATGCTCAGGTTTTCATAAACGGTAAGTGAGGGGCCAAGACCATCTTCTGCGAACAGAACAGAAATCCTGTTTCTTTGAAAACCTTTCTTCCACGGATTTTCTCCAAAAACGTTCAGAATTCCTGCTGACAGCCATACAAGCCCGGTGACCGCCCTTATCGCGGTAGTTTTCCCCGCACCGTTTCTTCCAAGAAGGGCAAATACTCCCTTTTCCGGAATCGAAAGATCGAGACCATCAAGAGCGGTAACTGTTCCGTATTTCACAAGCACATCGCGAAATACAACAGAAAAATTAAGTGGCATGTTTCTCAAGGGAGTTCAGATAATGGCAGAGTCTGTTCACGAGGAAATCAAAGAATATCATTCCTTTTTC
>DAOWJX010000159.1 GCA_030640155.1 Candidatus Aegiribacteria sp.
GTTATCGCTTCACCACCGGTAGGAATGACGGCAAGATGAGCAAGAGTACCCGAATAAAACACGGCGATATCAGTTGTACTTGCTCCAATGTCAGCAAGAGCCACACCGATTTCCATTTCATCTCTCGTAAGCACTGCTCTCGCTCCGGCGGATGCCGAAGGATAAATGCTGGAGATCTTGCGACCGGTATTATGTATGACCTGCTCAAGGTTCAAAATTGCTGATCTGTCTGCGGTGACCATATAAATGTCAGCTGTAAGTCTCTCTGCGCGTAGACCAACAGGTGGTTTTAACAATCTGTCAAATTCGTCAATGGAATATCCGCACTTCACTGTTCGAAGTACTATCGATTCGCGTGGAAGCTTAATCAGCTGTGCGGTTTCCAATGCGTCTTCAATGTCCATCCAGGTTATTTCGCCGGAGCTGAGATCTCCTTCTCTGTCGATATTCACAGTTCCCCTGCCATGCAGTCCTCTGACATGAGTACCACTGATTGACACAGCCGTATCAGATATCTCCCATCCGGAAAGAGACTCAGCTTCTTCCATGGCAACTAGAGCTGCATCAGTTGCACCCTGAAGATCCACTATCATCCCGGAGCGAACACTATCCCCGGTCCGGGCCTGACCTGCACCGGTGATATGAAGAATTCCCTGATCATCGACTTCAGCAACAATGCATGTTACTCTTTCACTTCCTATATCCAGACCGGTAAGCACATTTTGACTCATGATTCTTCTCCGGAGTCAATACGTTCTTCCGTTTTTCCTCTGAGAATTGCCTGATTAAAGAATCTCATGTCTACCTGTTCCCAGTTACCAAGATCTGACATAGAGGCTTCAAGAAGACAATAATCCCTCCACCTCCCGTGCAGATTATCAATTCCCAGGAGGACCTCACACCGGTCGCTCATGAAGACTGATAAACCACCGTCGGAATAACGGAATACAAGATTGTCATATTCAAATTCCACGTTCTCAAACCATTCCGCGAGACTGGCAGAAACTGAGGTGTTTATATTGAAGGCAGCATCAACAACAGGAATTGTATCTGTCAGGAAAGTAACTGGAAGGCGCTCTCCAGATGCTGAAATAGCTGTCGTACCTGTGGAATCGCTGACAGCAAATATAGGTTCAGCCAGTTCGATCCGCAGAATTATCCCGTTCATTAATTCCAGACTGACTGCAGCAGCATCGATTCCGGGGATATCTTCAAGACGATCCTGAACCTCTTCAAGATCGATCTGCCAGATTGATGTACCGAACAGAGGTTCAACAGCAAGGCATAGTGCTGATGAATCAGCTTGTCGTATCCCTCTTATTCGCACTGTAGCAAGGTCGAATGCCCCTCCCCTTTCGAACCATCTGTATGCCATCGCAAGCGCGAATGCGATAATACCGGATAAGAGAAGTATCCAGATTATTTGTCTGCGCCGGACGATCATTCCCCACCTCTGACAATTCTTCTCGCATACTGATCCACACTTCCAGCACCCATGAAAACAATCACATCAGCCTGCATACCTGAAAGAAGAGGTTTCAGTTCTTCGTGGAAGCATGCATCACAGGTACCACCGGCTCTTCTGACAGCATCAACGATGAGGGAGTTGTTCACACCCTCAATCGCTTTCTCTCGCGCTGGATAAACCGGAAGAATCAGACTCCAGTCTGCCGATGAGAGAGCACGTCCCATTTCTTCAGCATGAGCGGCAGTCCTTGAATAGAGATGAGGTTGAAATACAACACAGATTTTTCCATTTGAAACCTGAGATACTCCCTGAAGAGCTGCGCTTATCTCATCATGATGATGTGCATAATCAGAAAGCACAATCGCTGATCCGAATTCTCCGATTCTTTCCAGTCGCCTTGATACACCGGGAAAACTCCTGAGAGCCCTGATAGAGTCAGCAATGTCAACTCCAACAGTGGACGCAAGAGCAATAGCTGTTTCCGCATTGCGGAGATTATGCTCACCTGGAAGTGGAAGTATTCCGGTAATATCGCCTATCTGATATTCCTGTTCCCATGAATCAATTCTGATACGCTTGCAGAGGATATCACCCTTGGTTCCTGTTGTGATTACCCTTCGCCCGATCCGCTCAGCCCACCTGGCAAGATTTCTGTTTTTATAAGGAACAATTACTGCCCCGCCCGGACGGGTCATTTCAAGAAAAATACCAAATGCGACTGAAAGAGCTTCAGGACTGCCATAGCATTCAAGATGTTCTATGGCAAAAGATGTAATTGCAGCGGACATGGGGCGAAGATGAAGGAAAGCTCTGTCGTATTCATCCGCTTCAACTACTGTCAGATCAGAACCGGAACGGAAATTGCCATTCCACTGCGAAACCCGTCCTCCAAGCATTACAGTTGGATCAAGATCTGTCTCCTGCAATATCCAGCCAGTCATGGCCGTGGTTGTTGTTTTCCCATGAGCACCCGCTACAGCGAGTAGAGTAGTGTCGTTTGCCAGCTCTGCAAGAGCTTCACTCCGCCGGAGCACTTTAATACCTTTTTTCAGTGAGTGAACTATTTCCGGATGATCGTGCGGTATGGCAGCACTGAATACAACTTCTTCCGCATCTCTGATATGATCAGGATCGTGTCCTTCAAATACCTGAATCCCCTTTGCTGAGAGTTCGGAACGGTTCTCACCAGCGTCACTGTCACAACCGGTAACGACATATCCTCTGCTTCTGTACCATAGAGCCAGAGAACTCATTCCGCTGCCGCAGATACCGATTAGATGTACGCTTCGAGCCATTAGTATCAACTTCCTTCAGACAACGCAAGAATATCTCTTGCGATAACTGTCGCCGGATTCACCGGCATCATCTCCGCCAGTGCGATTTTCATTTTGTCTATTTCAGAAGTATTCTCCAATAATCCGATAATCATCTCCCATAAAACCTCAGGTTCCAGTCCATCCTGATCTATTTCAATTGCGCCACCCTTTTGAACGATGGAAGCAGCATTCCATTTCTGGTGATTATCTGCAGCAAAAGGATACGGAATGTAGATTGAGGGAATTCTGAACCAGGATAACTCAGCTGTTGTCATGGCTCCTGATCGTGCTACAGCAATATCAGCAGCAGAATAGAGCAGACCAGGGTTATCAACAAAATCAACAACTGTAATCCTGTTGTTTCCCCTTGATTCGAGGATTACTCTTTCCATGTCTCTGGAACCACACTGAAGAAGGGAGTGAACTCCTTCAGGAACTTGCATCGCTATATCATTAATTGCTTTTGCTCCCTGGCTTCCACCAAGGAACAGGATAACAGTACCCTCAGCAGGAATTCCAAGTTGATTTCGCGCCTCTCTTTTTTCAATCCTTTCGAGTGTTGGTCTTACAGGATTCCCGGTTAAAACCACAGGCTTCTTCTTGAATCGTGATGAAGCTGATTCAAATCCGATAAGAATTCTACTCGCGAATGATGCTGCAAGTCTGTTTGCCCGTCCCGGGATGCTGTTGGACTCATGAATCAGTGAAGGTATCCCGAGGGATCTGGCAGCAACTACTGGA
>DAOWJX010000317.1 GCA_030640155.1 Candidatus Aegiribacteria sp.
TGCATAGTCTTCTCCATCCGGAGCTACAGACCTGATGAATACAGATTCCCCATCCGCTTCGAGCTATCCGGAGAACAGACGTTGAAGGTAATGGATGAACAGTTCACGCTTCCATCCATCCAGTGTTCTACGCTCATCCGCGGACAGGAACGGGAACACATCGCGAGCAACCTGATCCCAGTCCAGAGACTCGATCTTACGGCGGAGTTGGTCTCTGAGCCATTCTCGAGTAACATGGATGCCCCGGTTTACCCATGGTCCGTTCTGGTCGATTGCAGAGGAAAGCAGATCCATATCAGGGTGAATATCTCTGGAGCAGAACCAGAGGAAATCGAACCAGTCTCTCCCTTTAATCCATGATCTGCATAAGAGCGCATGACACTTCAAAGCGAACGATGAGGAGAGGTCCATCACCGAAATCTCGAAGGGTATCGGGAAGTCAATAAATGCGGTTCGAATTTGTGCTCCTTCAGGAGGATTAACGTCCGCTTCCAGTCTGATTCTTAAAAAAGGTGTCCGGCCATCAGGTGAGCCTTCGAGAATAGAAGTATCGATCAGAAGAAGCCTGCGGATAGATGAGTGTTCCGACCCGACATTACGCAGTTCAGTATCAAGACCGTAATTGGAACAGGTTCTGAGCAGAGCCTCTTCGTATGAAGACCAGGAGAATGAATTATCAGGCTCCGCGAGGATAAAATCGAGGTCCTCTGAGAATCGGGGTAGACCATGAACCAAACGAAGTTCTGTTCCGCCGTGGAACACTGCCCTGCCAAAGAAACCGTTCACCGACAGGGAATAGAGGGCGATTTCCTGCACGATCTCCCGAAGAGCATGAACGCGATCCTCCCGGGAAGACGCACCGGATTCCTCGAGCCTTGATTCAATAATGTTTCTCATGATCCTCCATCCAGGGCGCTGGCGAACCGGGAGAGGAAGTTCCGAACGTTAGCTGAACGGTAAATGCGGGCAATCTCCCTCAGATCGACTGTGTTAAGCTCGCTGAGGTACGATACATCCGTGCGCAGAGCCGCACAGAGTCCAAGGATCCCCGCCCAATTGAGCTTACGATCGTATGCTAAATCACCGATTGCTCTCTCGGGAGATGCAACCAGGGCGTACCCGTTCGGTAAGGCCTTCCTCAATACTCCCTTATAGAAATTATTGTCGACAACAGGGATACGTGTATATGCAAAACTGCCCAGGGCGTTCTGGAACGTCCTTTCTCTTCCGTGTGCAATACAGCTTTGAACGAGCAATGGTTCTTCCTGCAGCCAGCCATAGTAGTCAAGAGCTGATTCCATTGTAACGTAGCTTTCGGGGGCGAGCCTGTTCGCGATCCTCAACCTGCTGACGTCCAGTCTTGATAGAGTTGGGTCGAGTATATACATGCCCCGCTTCAGGCGAATCAACTCATCGCTTTGCAGCGCCCTGTTCACCAGTCCCCACCGGCGGGCACGGCTCCCACCCGCCAGACGGGTGATAATGGCAGGGGTTATGATCATTCCGGCGTACTCGGTTTTCAGCAGCAGCTCAGTCAGCGTTTCCATATCTCTTCCTCGAATAAGTTCGTAGAAGTAATATAACGACACTTATCATAATAACACAATGCATGTACAATACTTCCAGATATTGGAAGTATCCTACAAAGATCCTTTATGAACAATAATCTCAGAATTGTATAATATTATCTAATCTCTCTCTGTTGACAGGGATAGATATGACAGCAACAGTTGTAGAACAGATAGTAACCGATGAAGGAATCCCTAGAGACTGAAGATGGCTCTGCTACGTTGTTTTCTCAATATAACGGTCATTAATAAACTTGTGTAGAATACTTGAGATATACGTCTGATAAGGAAGACCTTCATTCATTGCCTTTTTCTGAATGTGAATAAAGTCTCTCTCTGTCATTCTGATATTAACGCGCCTGTTTTTTTTAAGGGTAGCTCCGGCAACCTCCTGGTAGCGCTTTGCCTCCTCTTTAAAATCAGGGATCTGTTCCCATTCACCGCTCTCTACAGATTCCTTTATATCCTTTTCATATTTATTGAGCTTCATTCAAAATCACCTCTCAGATACAATCCTGTCATCTTTTTGCTGGGAATGATTGTCTTCAGAAATATCCGGGTTTCTGTCTCAACAAACGGAATAATACATGCGTATCCCTCAACATTAACAATGAATATCCGCTGCCCTGAATACTTTGTCTGGTTCGGGTGTTCAATCGTATCAAGGAGTTCACCATGATTGATATGATATATGATTTCCTCGAACGATACACCTCGTTCTTTCTTTAACAAATCGTTCTTTTCATCATTCCAGTCAAATCGCTTCATATGCATATTGTATCACATTGTGTGCACTTTGTCAATAAATCATCTATAAGCTGTTACCTTTTTCGTCGCTGCGGGCTTACACTACCCGGATCAACGGAAACGCCGGGCCAGCTTCCCGATAGAGTGCACGGAGTAAAGGGGAAGATTAATAAGCCACTCCTACTCCCGATAGCCGGAGAGAGAGGTGCGAAAAGCTTTCTTCGGGGCGTAGCGTTTATAGTAACTTCTCAAACTTTTCGACTGCAGGTTCTCTGCTGCTTTTACCTCGAGAGGAAGCACCA
>DAOWJX010000018.1 GCA_030640155.1 Candidatus Aegiribacteria sp.
AGCAATGGCAAATGCTGTGAAGGCTTCCGGAGCAATAATCCGTCTTGACCCTGGAGAATTCGCGAAGGTTCTCTCCCGGACAACGGAACCTGTCATCGTTATCTCGCCCTCAGGATTCAAGAAGAAAAAAACGCAGTACCTTCTCTCCTGGAAAGGTTTCGTCTTCCACTGCATCTCAACTGAACAGATGAGTTTACCGAAGGGTGCAGAGATTATAGCTGCAAAAAAGATCTGGATCCCCAGCTAGAACCTGATGAACGAGGTTGAAATTATGAAACATTTGATGATTCCAGCTTCATGGAAAAGCGCGGCTGCCATGAAGAAGACCATCGAGAGCAGAGAAAAACAGGGCTGGCAGGTTGCTGCACTTGCGGATGTTTCAGGAGCGAATATGCTTATCATGGTAGATGATGGGAGCAAATATAAGCATGAAGTCGTCCAGGTGTTCTGGAGTCTGAGAAGCAAAGTGTCCGATATCATAACGGAGAAGCAGAATGAAGGATGGATAGTCGCCACGCTTGGAGCCTGTCTGGGAAGTTCTCTTCTTATTTTGAAGAAAAAAATCGAAACTGAACCAGATAACTCCTAAACCGCAAGTTTCATAATTTTATAGTTCAGCTGCTCTGAGTCTCAAAGGAATGTACAGAACAGCCATCAGAACTCCAGCTGAAATTACTGCTGTCCCAATTCCCGCCCTGTCCGCAAGATAACCCGCGCAAGGCGCAAGAACAGTCATTACTAGCATTTTCAGAAGCGATTCCGCGGATAAACCTGAAGCCATGACTCTGTCAGGCACTTTCTCACTTATGTATGTGACACAAATTGGTCTTCTCAGATTCTGGATAGAGAATAACACGAAATACGAAGCAATTGTAACAGTAAAAACAGACAATTCATAAAATATCCCCGCGATAATTACGAGGCTGAATCCAGCTATCCAGGTTGAATTAACAGCTTTTCTCACACCTTTGACTCGCCTGCAGTATTTACCTGCACTCCTTGAAGCTGTGCTTGCTGCAAGAAAAAGAAAAAAGTAAACGCAGCCTGTCACGACAGCAACCCTTCTATCGATCTGCATTGCAGTCAGCAGGGGCAGGCTGATTGCAAGAGATTTCAGAACAGGCTGAAGGTATTCTTTGAGAACCTTGAAAAATCCATCGAAGACAGCGGAATTCAATATCCCCATTCGTGCATCACTTCTTCGAAATATCGATGTGAACTCTCTGAATGTGTCTCTGATTCCAGCTCGCTCAGGCCTGTTCTTTACGTCAGTCCCATCCAATTCGGAAGGATATGATGCTAGATTTATCATGTTCAGAACATAGGGAACCACAGCAGCGATGAATACATATCTGAAACTTCCGGTAATGAAAACAAGAGCAGCAGCGATAAGCGCATTTAAAGCTGAACCAAGATTGGATGCCGCTCTTGTGGCGCCGTAATAATCCGGTTTCCATTCCGTCTGCCCTGTCAGACGAAGGTATTCCAGTATCATCGCTTTGTGAGTCCCGGTTCTGAACGCTTCTCCACATGCGAACAGAACCATAGCTCCCGCAGCTGCGAAGTATTCCTGAAAATAGAAGAATACGATAAAACTTGCTATATAGGCTGTCATGGAGAAGAGCATTGAAACTTTTCTCCCTTTGCTATCTGCTATGAGCCCGGTGGGAACTTCAAAAAATACGGTGGATATCTCCCTGATAGCGAAGAGAACACCTATCTCAAGAAATGAGAATCCTATTTCCAGGAAATACAGTATTATGAAAGGTTCAAAGAATCTGAGATTTTTTAGAAATCCATACGAAGAAAATCGATAGAACTGTCTGTCTCTTGTAAAACTCACATTTTTCCCCGAGTTACCAGTTGAAATCTGATCCTGAGAAAAGATCCGGTTCTCTGATAACTGATTCTTCATCAGATTTCTCAGGAATCAGATCTTCAGGTCTTCCAGCCAGCAGAAATCCCGTTCCAGGAGAAATCCATTCCTCTGAAGAGTGTTCATTAATAAATGCACTCAGTTCAGATTGTCTCACAATCTCCATTTGAATTTCTATTCCTGTCAGAAGCTGAACTCGATCCATTTCCTTTTGAAACAGATCATTGATCTCATCGCAAACTATCAGCAGTCTTACAGAACGGGTACTCCCACTCAGAATAATCGGGGAAAGAATTGCAGTAATGATTGTTTTATCAGCAGATTTCACTGCTGATGAAATCATATTTCTGATATCAGTAATTTTTTCAAGGATATCTCGCATTTGAACGAAAATTGCGGAATCATCTGCTACCCTGAAGAATGTTTTAACGCCGGTTTTCTCTCTTCTGATGATTCCTGACTCAGTCAGGTTGGCCAGTTCGCGCTGAACTCCACCACGCCCTGTCTGCAGGATTGCGACGAGTTCCAGAAGATAGAACGATCTGTCGGGATTAAGAAAGAACAGGCAGAGAAGTTCCCTTCTGATCTTACCGAACAGCGCTTCGCCTGATAATGCGATATACGTACTCATAATGGGTATCTTCAATGATTGACACTACTTTGTCAAGTGCAAAGATCATAAATGATCAGATTACACCCAGTTTACTGCCAACCTTTTTGAACGCTGATACGCAGCTATCAATCTGTTCGGAAGTATGTGCAGCTGAAAGCTGTACTCTTATGCGGGCCTTCCCTCTTGGCACAACCGGGTAGAAAAATCCTATGGCGTATATACCTGATTCAAGGAGCTCATCAGCGAACTTCTGAGCCAGTGCGGCATCATCAGGCAGATGACCGAACATCACAGGCACGATGGGATGATCTCCCTCTACTATTCTGAAACCAGCTTCTCTCATCATTTTCCTGAAGCGTCTCTGGTTATTGCGCAGACGGTCTCTTTCCACACTCGATTCTTCTATCAGATCCAGAACGGCAAGTGTGGTTCCGGCAACTACGGGAGCTACTGTATTTGAAAACAAGTACGGTCTGGATCGCTGTCAGAGTATTTCTACTACTTCAGTCGGCCCGGATGTGAAACCTCCGGAAGCA
>DAOWJX010000250.1 GCA_030640155.1 Candidatus Aegiribacteria sp.
CGAATGTCAGCAGAAGGGTTTCGAAGTCATCAAAGCTCTGGAAACGGTAGTAATCCGCTGCCCAGTGGTTTACGGTTTTGTAAATATCTGAAACAGGATAAGTTGAATAAGTTCCGGACACATTGAAAGTGGGCAGGTCATCGCCCTCGTACCCGAAACGCCCGTCCTCAATGGTTATATCATCGAGGAAGTTAGCCACAGCCCAATCTGCGAAAATATCAGCGAAGTCTTCAGAATAACCGAAATCATCCAGCACTGCATTGTATCCCGCAATTGAGTTCAACGGTTCGTGTACCACAGCGTAAATGGCAGGATGACCGCCGTACTGCTCGTAGAAGTACAGCGACCAGAGATAGGTTTGAATGTAATCAGCCCAGGTTCCGTCCCATTCTGTCAGATTGTTATCAGGATTGCTGTTGAACATCGAAATGTAGTCCGGATTTCCGTAGAGCCACATCGCCAGTTCGGCAAATCCCTCGTCCGTCCAGGTAACCTCGTCCTCATCGTACTTCCAGTGAATCATATGCTCGAATTCATGAGCTGCTACTGCGAGCATGTAATCACTGCTTGGACCACCACCCGAACTCCCGGTGCTTAGATAGAGTACTTCGCACTCGTTACTGTGATACGGGGGATTTTCTCCCTCCGGATACTGATCGAACCAGAAGAAGAATCCGTCCGCTGAGATTACAAAATCGAACCACATCAGATAGATCCGGGTATCGTCGTCGAGTTCATCCGGCGGTATCCCGAAAGCGGTGCTGTCGATCTCGTAGATTCCCTGATCAGGATACTGACCTGGGCTGGTGTTCTCCCAGCGCTCCATAATTATATCGACCTCAGCCTGATTTATGGAGACATTCCATTCGCTGTCTCGAACCACTACGTAGCCCCGGTCGCTCTTTCCATGAACCGTGCATACTTCCTGTACAAAATGGGGCGGCATGGGATCGTGAACCCACAGCCACCATATCCATGAATCACCGACTTCAGGATTGTCCGGAGGAGATGACAGGATACCGGGGACCTCCAGGTATACATCGGGACCAACCTCATCAGGTGATGGTATCTGCATGTCATGAATGAACGGTTGTGTGTAATCGAGGTTCTGTGCGGCAGCCTCACCCTTTATGATCGGGATCAATCCAAATCCGCTAAGGAGCAGGGCTGTGAATGCGATCACGATAACGCGTCCACCTGTTGTTGATGAACTTCTGAAAAATCGGCACCTTCGTGTTAACATGCTATTCCTCCTGATGAGTTGGTTTCACTCTCTAAATATTCTGACCCCATAAATTGCGGTATACAAAAGATATGCGAATGTCTTCCCGCTGCTCTGTGGAGACCAGCACTTCGATTATACAGAGTGCAGGGGTAAAATGACAGAGGGAATACACTCAACCCGGTTTCAGGGCGACTGAAGCATTGTTATATTTCAAAACATATAGAAATGTCCTGTAATATGGAAAAGGAGTGTCGGATGAGAGTATTTCTTATAGTACTTTTCGCATTACCCGTTATAACTGTTGCCGGTTCCGTTAATGTTCTGTCCTCTTTCTACAGTCCTGACTGGTTTCCAAACGGTCTTGCCTGGGACGGGAATTACCTGTGGCTGCTAGGCGGGCACTACGATACTTTCTATAAGATCAGTACAGATGGTTCGGTCATAAGTTATTTCACTCCTGCGGAGCCGGGGGGGAAAAATGGAGATGGAGCTACTTTTGACGGCACTAATCTCTGGGGAATGTTCCTTAAATCAACAAGCAGCCCGGGAGAGGTATACGAGTACACAACATCCGGTACATATGTTTCCTCTTTCCTGTGTCCAGGTATATGGCACTTCGGTATGACGTGGGACGGAAACAACCTCTGGGTGTCATCCCGAGATGCACAGATGATATATGAAATGAGTACAGACGGAACTGTTCTCAGTTCATTCTCTGTTCCTCATACCAATCCAGGAGATATGGCCTGGAACGGCACACATCTATTCTATACCGCCAAGGATGACAAGCTTATCGTTGAAGTGACTACTGATGGAGAGATTGTTGATACTTATGATGTGAGCGGTATGTCAGGCAACATGAAGCCAACGGCTCTTACATTTGACGGAACCAATTTCTGGGTATCGGATCAGGAGAGCGACATCATCTTCGAGGTGGAGCTTTCCGGTGTCGGCCTTCAGCAGTATACATTCGGAAGAATCAAGACACTGTTCCAATAAAATGTACTGATTCCGGACCTTCCGGATACATTATCCGGGCAGGTTCCTGTGGTTTGAATCCATCACTTGAAAGCTGGAAGTAATAATGCCTCACTGCCATACATATCTGGAGAAACTGCGTGAAAGCGGATACAGGATCACACCGCAGAGAGAGATAATCATTCAGATCATCGCGCACAGCGGAAAGCACATGACAGCTGAAGAGATCTTCAAGAAGTTGAGGGAGAAGACTGTCTCAATCAACATAGCCACAGTATATAGAACCCTTGAACTCCTGGTTGAGAATGGACTCGCAAGCAGATCTGACCTGGGCGGGGGGAATATTGCCTACGCCACGGGTGAACATGGTGCTCACATTCATCTTGTATGCAGGCATTGCGGTTCAGTCACTGAAGTGAACGATGTAGATATCGATTCACTGCTGGTCCGGATCTCCGAAAAGCACGACTTCGACTGCGGGCCAGGCCATTTCGCGATAAACGGCATATGCGAGAAGTGCAGAGAAGATCTGTAGTTTTATTTAATTTGAGTTTTTGAAAATTAAGTGATTGACGTACAGAAATATTGAATTGATAATTGCGAATGATTGCAATAACAAATTATTGCAGAAGTCAATACGTTCTTTTTACCTTCAAAACAGCTGTTCGGCAATATCAGCGGAAAGTGAGAAGTGGGAGCTATGAAGACAAGCGGATATTATGAAAAGTCAGGAATTACTCTTGTTATACTATTAGCAGGAGTAATTCTTCTTCTTGTTGCCGGGTGCGGCATCGCGAAAGATGAAACAGAGATAGATGATATCTCCACGGATCAATCGTTTGAGGTAGAGGAAACAGGAACGCTCGAATTCAGAGCGAATGGAGAAGATTTTGTTCGCAGAGGCTTCGTATCAAAGGACGGCTGGCACATCACTTTCAATCACCTGTATGTAACTCTGACCGATATAACGGCATGGCAGACGGATCCTCCCTACGAATCTCATTCGGGTGATACGATCACCGGTGAGGTGGATGTGATGCTGGAAGGCGTATTTACGATCGATCTCGCTCAGGGTGACGAGAATGCCGATCCTCTGTCTGTGGGCAGAATTGACAGTGTTCCGGTCGGCCATTACAATGCTCTTTCATGGAGAATGATCCCGGCTTCAGCAGGACCTTCGGAGGGATACAGCATCTATATCGATGCCCAGGCTGAAAAGGGTGACCAATCATATAATGTCTACATAGGCATCGAACAGGAATACTTTTACCAGGCCGGTGAATACATTGGCGATGAAAGAAAAGGGATTCTTGCTCAGGGCGGTTTCACCGATCTTGAGATGACATTTCATTTCGATCATCTGTTTGGTGATGGAGAGCTTTCGCTGGACAGTGGTCTGAACCTTCTGGCGCCTGGTTTCGAACCGTTTGCCGATCTTATGGCTGAAGGTACTGTGGACGTAGATCTTGCCATTCTACGAGAAACTCTTGGTGATCTTGAGTACCAGAAACTGGTCGATATCCTTCTCACTCTCGGACATGTTGGAGAAGGTCACTGTCATTGCGAGTGTCTATGACACAGACTGTCCACCTTCTTGCTTTCATCCTCTTTATTCCTGCAGGTATCGCGCTGGCTCATGGTGTCAGTGTGACCTGGAAAGCATGCGGGGAGGAAATTACAATTGAGGCTGCATGGGACAATGGCTTACCGATGGTCGAGGCCCAGGTGACAGTATTTTCTCCTCTCGATCCTGCCTCCCCCTTCATGAGCGGAGTAACGGACGACGAGGGAATTTTCGTTTTTAAACTTGATGATTCTCAGGTTGGAGTCTGGGATGTCCAGGTTCGAAAGGCCGGACACGGGGAAATGGTCCATATCGATCTTTCAAGTGATGAGATCCCGGGTGGAGGGGCAAGTGTTTATACCACGAGTCAGATTCTACTCATGGCAGTCTGTGTAATCTGGGGATTTGCTGGAACAGCATTCTTTTTTCATTCCCGAAAGAAAAGGAAACCAGATGCACATACCTGATGGTGTTTTACCAGCGGGAGTATGTATTGCAGGATATGCGGGTACAGCGGCTGTTAACTGGTTTTGTCTGCGAAGAATACATCGAAGAAGCGATCCTGTTGAAGGTATTCCTCGAGCATCTGTAATGGCCGCAGCGTTTTTTGTTGCATCGTGGATACATATTCCTGTTCCACCAACAAGCGTGCATCTGGTTCTGACCGGATTGATGGGTGTAATTCTTGGGTGGTACGCTTTCCCGGCGATTCTCATAGGGCTCTTCTTTCAGGCTGTGCTGTTCGCTCATGGCGGTCTGACAACCCTTGGTGTAAACACCCTTACAATAGGTCTGCCGTCCCTTCTCGCATTCGCCATATTCAATCTGAGGAGACGATTCGGAAAGGGGAAACTTCCGACCATGATTCTTGGTTTCCTGGCCGGAGGTCTGGGTGTGGCGGTTGCCGCTGCTCTGACTTTTCTGGTGCTTATCAGGACTGTTCCTCTTTACCTGAATATCAGGACGGAACTCTCCGCCATCACCGCAATGACTCTTGCTTACATTCCCATTGCACTTGTGGAAGGCACCTTCACCGCAATGGTCGCTGTCTTCCTCCTGAAAGTCAAACCGGAGATGCTGGAGGAGCTGTGAACCGCAATTCGGGATCCAGGAATCGCCAGACTCCCATGAAACGCTGGAAGACAGGCCTCAAGGTTCCGGCTCTTATGGTTCTGATGCTGGCCTATGCGTTTGCACGAAATCCAATACTGATACCTCCGGTTGTGCTGTCTGCAGTAATTCTATTTATCCTGTCCGGACTGCCTGTTTCAATGCTCCTGCTACGTTTGAGGGTTCCGATTTCGTTTCTGGTGGTGATGACCCTGCTGCTAGCGTTCTTTTCCGGGCATACTCGTTTGATGACACTTGGTCCGGTTGTTCTCAGGCTGGAGGGACTGGTCCTTGCGGCTGTGATATTGGCAAGGGTAATTTCGATTATGATCGTTAGTATCGTACTGATCCATACAACTCCATCTGCCGGTCTTCCAGGAGAGCTGAATCGCCTCGGTATACCCAGGATACTGACTGATATGGCAGTACTGACAGGACGATACATCGGAGTACTCGGAGAAGACTATACATTAATGAGAAGAGCTATGCGGCTTCGGGGATACAGAAAAAACAGGTTTTCGATCAAGGGACTTGTCACTCTGGCTTCGCTGACAGGAACGCTGCTGATAAGAGGGTTCGAACAGTCTGAAAGGGTTTTCAGAGCGATGAAGCTCAGAGGATACGGAACCTCAGTAAGTTCTCCGGATGGCTGGACAATGCGGACCCGCGCGCGTGATATCGTAATGACGGTCATTGTGATTTCAGCGGCAGTTCTTGTCATCTCTGCTGAACTTCTTCTCAGAGGGGCATGATATGGAAATCCAGAAAACCGGGGAACCTGCCGCATCAATCAGGGGAGTCCACTTCTCATACCCTCAGAAGCAGAATGTACTGAGAGGAATCGATCTGGATGTCGGAACAGGGCAAAAGATTGGGCTGATCGGTCCAAACGGTTCCGGCAAAACCACACTTTTCCTTCTCCTGGCGGGAGTTATTAAACCTGATTCAGGATCAATCAGTCTTTCAGACTCCCGGGTTATACCTGGAATGTTCAATCCGGATTTCGGGATGGTCTTCCAGAACCCGGACGATCAGCTTTTTAACCCTACCGTGAGAGATGACCTGGCCTTTGGTCTTCTTAATCTAGGATTTAAAGTCGATGAGGCAGAGAAGACTGTAAAGAACATGCTTTCAGATCTGGGTATGGAAGAATTGGCTGACAGGCCCCCTCATCACCTCTCCGGGGGGGAGAAGAGGATTATATCCATAGCAGGAGTGATGGTTATGAAACCGAATCTGATTGCTCTCGATGAGCCTGAAGCAAGTCTGGATACAAAATCGCGCAGGAGGCTCATAAGGCTTTTGCAGGTCTCGAATGAAACCATGCTGATAGCCTCTCATGATATGGAATTTCTCCTTGATATCTGCGACAGGATCGTAATCCTCGATGAAGGTGTAATATGTGCTGATGGCAACCCGCGCAATCTGCTTGGAGACAGCAGCCTTATGGAAGCCCACGGGCTCGAGAAGCCGCATTCACTGGTTCCTCATATTTTACCACATCACAAAGCGATACTGTAATGCAGTTCACTCTGAGAAACTTACTGCATTGCTCTTAATACACCACGTTTACGGACGCAGACATATGAACAAAATGGAATTACAGCCAGAGCCTTAACTCTTTAACTGTAATGCCGTTGTCGTCTAGCTGCATCGATCTGTCTGAATCGAAACCGTAGAAAGTCTCAATACTCCGGTTATCCATCGATACTTTCCATATACGGTCAAAATCACTGTCAATACATACATACACTGTTCTGTTCAATGGATCGTAGATCGTAGAAGCCTTTGTGAACCAGATTTCATCCGTATTGACAGCGGCTTCGAGTGTTCCGAAAGCGTCTTCAAGAACGAAACCGTCGAAATTGTCTTCAAGAAAAGCAAGCGCATTTCTGTACCTGTCAGCGCCTACTCCCTCTATCTTCCCCACAGAGATGTCACGGGAATCAGCTATCTTGAAATTGGTCATCACAATCCAGTTACCCTCGATATAAGTGATCAGGTTTTCATCGAAACCCGCTTCTGCGATAATGGCGCGTCCGGAAGTGTCCGCAATCAGTATGTGCAGGGTAAGTTCGTACATATTGACCAGTTTGACAGTGTCGATGAACGCTTCGACCTGTTCCATTGATGTGCAGTCATCGATCGAAGTGATAAACAGCTCCCAGATATAGCGCTCATCGTACTCCGGATCCGGTTCACCTTCTATCATCGGGCACTGATACTGAAGTGAAGAGAACATGCCATGTTCATTCATAGCAACGGTAGGAATCCATATATCCCGGTCTCCGTCGTAAAAGGACATATCGAACACAAGTCCGCTGCCATACTCCGAAACATTGAAGCATATTTCCGATTCGGGCGGATAGTCGAAGTTCATACCGAACCAGGTCTCATCCGCGTAAACTGCGTATCCGGTGCAGGCAACAGCAATTGATGTCATACAGAAAAGAATTGCGAAAATATATGTCATATCTGTTTTCTCCCCTGGAAGCATTGCAGTATATCTACAGAAAGAAGAACATACTTATGCCGAATGAATATATGTTATGCTTGAAGATATGAAATACCTGCTTACACATATTACATTGCCTGTTCAGGAGGAATTAAAATGAAGTCATTATCCAGCAGTTGGATAACCCCCGTCATTGTGTCTTCAGTATTATTGATAGCCGTATTTTCAGCCACGGGGTTTGCGGATACTTCCACGGAAACAGTTCCGCCACCATTTGACGTACATATGCTGAGTAACATGTTCGTGGAGATATCTGAGGCTGTAGGTCCAAGTGTTGTAACAATCAATACGCTGACAACAGTCACAACCGTAATGCCGTTATTCCCAAATTATTCTAATCCATTTTCCATGAACCAGTTTGAGAATGCCCCTTCTCCCCGTGAGCTGGAGTACACCACGACATCTGTCAGCAGCGGTGTGATTGTTTCAGAAAACGGGCTGATCCTTACGAATCACCATGTCGTGGGAGGTGCGGATGTGGTGGAAGTGGTACTCCAGAGTGGTGAAAAGTATTCCGGAGAACTCATTGGATCCGATCCCGCAACCGATCTGGCCGTAATACATATTGAAGCTTCCGGGCTTCCGGCGATTACAATTGGTGACAGTGATGAACTCAGAGTCGGTCAATGGGTGCTTGCCGTCGGATCCCCTTTTTCTCTGAGTCAGACAGTAACCCAGGGGATAATAAGTTATATTGGCAGATCTGATGTAGGACTTGTTGATTATGAGAAATACATACAGACTGACGCTGCTATTAATCCGGGAAACAGCGGCGGAGCACTGGTTGACCTTGATGGAAATCTTATTGGAATCAATACGGCAATTACAATAAACAGCAGTGGTTATCAGGGAATCGGATTTGCCATTCCTGTGAATCTTGCAGTGAGTGTTATGAATGATCTTCTGGAATACGGGCATGTACGGAGGGGCTGGCTCGGAATTTCTATTCAGGAACTTACTCCCGGTCTATCTGAGCACTTCGGTTTTGATGAAGTTACTTTTGGAGTACTTATCTCTCAGGTTCTTGCTGATACTCCAGCCATGGAATATGGTTTTCAGCATGGAGATATAATCCTCACAGTTAATGAAGAACCATTCAGGACTGTAGCGGAATTCAGAAACTCGATAGCAGACATTGAGCCGGGCACAGCAGTTGAGATAGGGATATTCCG
>DAOWJX010000300.1 GCA_030640155.1 Candidatus Aegiribacteria sp.
GGCTGATCGGTTTCTTCTGCTCAAATTGATTCAGATAGCTGCTCGAAACTCCGAATTGCTCCATGTTCTGGTTCAGAAACCAACCGACAGCAGCCCAGAGGTTTTTCTGATTGTACACCTCGAGTATTCGCATGAGAAGATCAAGATCCAGTACCCCAAAACCCGAAGCTGATACTACAAGCTCTTCAAGACCACCTGAATGATATGGTTTGCGGAACCCCTCAATCAGTGTTCTCTCACGTCCGGTAACCTGTAAGTTGACATTCTTCCTTATGATTGTGTTTGTTCCGATGTCAGGGCAGGCTTTCAGAGGCGCTGGTGTACCCAGGAACCTGATAGTCGCATTCCTCATGTTGATTGTTGTATGTCTTAATGAACAGAAGACAGTGCAGTCTTTCCAGATGGAATGGCTGAATCCCAGTAACTCAAGAGCAGCATGGTAGCAGAATATCCCATTATCCCTTGTTGCCGCTGCAACCAGGTATCTGTCAGGCTCAAACATTCCAGCGTCAGCCCCATAAGGAACTACTGCATATATTGTCCTGGAAATGCTAACTATACGGCCTTTTCTACGATGATATTTTAATATATTGGAAGCGTCTGAAAGCCTGTTCTTACCGTAATAATCGGCAAAGGACTGAAGACTAAAAACCGGTGTAGTGCTGAAGAATTCTTCGGGATTCGGTTTACATTTTGTTTTCATAATGGTAAAAATATTACCCATAACGCTACAGAATGTCAAGTAGTGGACAATTTTCACCAATATCATTAAACCTACTTGAGACTATTTTCTTACTCCAGTCAAGCGTATGGGATTTACCAATAAGTGATACCCGGATACTTGAAACTCCTTCATGACAATATTAGCGGGAAGATTCCTCTGCCGGTAATGAGTGTAGAACGGGAGGTTTGTCTTCCTCTGTGATGGATTGCGCCGTAAGTCTGAACATAGTATCGTACATACATGCGGACATGTATATGGACATGATATGCGTATATACTTGAAACACAACGTATTATTAGGGACATAAATGAGGACATATGAACAGACACACTCATGGTTAAGCTTTGAGCTTGATCTCAGGAAACTCGATTATACGACCTGGGTGGAACTGGGAAAGGCTGCTGAGGGTATCGCATACATGGGGAAGGTTCCTCTGACACCTGAAGCGGCTGGACGGCTGCACCGCCTGTATCTGGCCAAGGGAATCCTGGCCACTACCGCTATCGAGGGGAATACCCTGACTGAGGATGAGGTACTGAAGTATCTGAATGGTGAATTGCATCTCCCCCCCTCAAGGGAGTATCTGACGCAGGAACTCGATAACATTGTAGATGCTTGCAATCTTATTGGAAACAGGGTAATTGAGATAGGGACATACCCGCTGACTCCGGAGATCATCAGGGAGTACAACCGGCTTGTTCTCAGGGATCTCCCTCTGGAAGAAGGAGTGATTCCGGGAACTGTCAGAGATCATTCCGTTATCGTGGGACGATATCGAGGAGCCCCGGCGGAGGATTGTAACTTCCTTCTTGAGAGGTTCTGCGACTGGCTGAATTCGCTTGAGTATCCCGATAGTATGGAGGACGTTTACTCAATACTTGTTGCCATTGCGGCGCACCTGTATTTCGTCTGGATCCATCCGTTCGGTGACGGTAATGGCCGTACCGCCAGACTTATTGAATTCAGGTATCTTCTCAAGGCTGGATTTCCCACACCGGCAGCACATCTGCTCAGCAATTTCTATAACCTGACCCGGGCTGAGTACTATCGTCAATTGGATGCCGCAAGCCGGAAAGGCACAATGGATGATTTCATCAACTACGCGGTCAGAGGTCTCGTGGATCAACTCAACGAGCAGATGCAGGTTATCAGGGAGCTGCACTTCGACACAGTATGGAGGGATTTTGTCTATTCTCATTTCAGACAGCACAGCGCCCCACATGCCCGGCAGCGCAGACTTGTTCTTGATCTGTCGAAGGTTAAGGAAAACAACGGATGGGTTGATGTGGCCTCGATACCATATCTGACACCCAGACTGGCGGAGGAGTATGCAAGAAAGACGCGAAAGACTCTTTCCCGTGATCTGAACTTTCTTGAGAAGGAACACCTTATTCAGCGCATTAATGGCCGCCTGAGAGCAAACAAGGATATTATCCTGGCATTCCTGCCACGCAAAGCTGATCTTATCAAAACTGTGGATTAATCCTGGAGAGAGGGAGCATGAGAACGATTAACAACATTCCTGTTATTTAAACTGATCTTGAATTTGAGAGATACTTATGAAATGATGAGGAAATTGGTTTCTTTGGATACAAGATAAACGAGAAAATATCACATTGACATAAACAACATTTTGCACTAGTGTATAATTAGTTGATATATACGAGAAAAAATCACGAAGGAGTAAAAATGCTAATTCGATTTCATGTGAGTAATTTTCTTTCCTTCAAGGATGAAATTGAGTTGTCAATGGTCCCTGGAAAAAGCCGTGGGGAGGAAACTCAAATTCTGGAGACAGAATGTGATTCTGTTACTTCTTTACTTCGTGCAGCTATTATTTATGGAGCAAATGCGTCGGGAAAGTCAAACCTTGTTAAAGCAATGCAATTCGCCCAGAGAATTATTCTCAATGGAACAAAAGCTAAAGAAGCAATTTCAGTTTCAAGATTCAAGCTGGATTCAAAATTCAGGGAGCTTCCTTCAAAATTCGAGTTTGAGTTCATTTCGTCTGATCGATGCTATATCTATGGATTTGAATTGGATACACATCGGATTCATGAAGAATGGCTGTACGAAATCCGGAAGACCACAGAGAAGATGCTGTTTGAAAGGTCAACCGATTCTTCAGACAAAACAGTGGTTGAATTCGGGAAATTGAATATTTCCAATAAGAAAAGAAGAGACTTTCTGGATTTTGTAGCAATGAGTACCAGACCTAACCAGCTGTTTCTGACAGAAAGCGCGGAACGGAACGTAGTGGAATTTGAAGGTATTGATCATTGGTTCAGAGAAAAACTGGAATTCATATTCCCTGATACTAAATGCATCGGATTAGCCGGAGTTGGAACGAGTGATGAAATGAGTTCGGATCTCGTTGAACATCTAAATAATCTTGGAACTGGAATCTGTGGTTTTAGACTTGTTGAAGTTGATCCTGAAGATACATTTCCAAGAGAAATGCTTGATGATTTTCACAGAAAAATAGAAAATAGAGATACATTAATATCTGTTGTCGCATCATCAAATGATACAAGGTATCTGCTGGAATATCGGAACGGTAAGTTTCAAGCCCGAAAACTGATGTTTCGTCACCAGATGGCAGATTCAAAAGAAGAAGCTCTGTTCAGCATGGATGAAGAGTCCGATGGCACCAGGCGAATCATGGATTTGCTGCCTTTTCTTGCAGGAATGCCCAGCAGCGATAAAGTTTACGTCATAGATGAAATTGACAGGAGTCTGCATCCATTACTGAGTTACCAGCTTCTTAAGCTCTTTTTGAGCAATGTCTCATCGCAGAGTCAGCTCATCTCAACGACGCATGAAATCAATCTGCTTGACCAGAAATTACTCCGCAGGGATGAAATATGGTTTGTCGAAAAGGATAATAACGGAGCATCACATGTTTATTCTTTAGAGGAGTACGCACCTCGCAGAGACAAGAACATTGAACGAGGTTATTTGATGGGCCGCTATGGAGCTATCCCTGTATTTGGTGATATCACTTTTGAAGAACCCGGACATGAATAATGCGTGTAAAACGGCGATTCAAAACCAGAGACAGAATGAGCGGGAACAGAGATGCAAAGCTTATTGTGATCGCCACTGAGGGAGAAAAAACAGAGAAAAAATACTTCGAAGAGAGAGATGGTTTCATCAAAATACTATAACAATTCCAGAGTTAAAATTCTTGTATTGGAGAAAGAGGATCCATCCGCTTCTTCTCCGGAGCATGTGCTGGAAGAAATCAGCAAATTTGAAAGAGAGTACGAATTCGAAGAGAACGATGAATGGTGGTTAGTAATTGATGTTGACCGCTGGGGTGAGAAAAAGCTGAAGCAGGTTGCTTCCGATTGTTTACGGAAGAATTATCATCTGGCAGTCAGTAACCCCTGTTTTGAGATTTGGTTGCTGCTGCATCTGAAACCTCTGGATGAATACTCTCCGAGTGTACTGGAGGAATTCAGCGAGAATAAGAAAACTGGAACTCGAAACCGGATTGATTTAGAGATATTGAGTATTCTGGGTGAGTTCAACAAGAGTGATTTGAAAGTTGAACATTTTCTGCCGGAACTTAAAGAAGCTATTCAGAGGGCAAAAAAACTGGACACCGATACGGATCTGCGCTGGCCAAACGATCTGGGTTCTAGAGTATATCGATTAGCGGAGAGCATTATTAATAAATAATGGAGAGTGGTTATGCGAGACGAACAGCCAATAAAGACGAATCTTGTCAAAGCCAGCAGCAGAACACTTATCCAGCAGGCATCCCGCTCTATCAGGAATATCAGCGATGCTCTCGTTGAGTTGATCACCAATGCGGATGACAGGTATCAGCTTCTGGATATTCCAGGATTAATAGAAGTTGAAATTGAACGCAGAAGGAAAGAACCAAGCATCGTCAGGGTAAGAGACTTTGCCGACGGTATGTCATCGGATGTAATGGAGAACAAGCTGGCCGTGATGGGGGGCAGGGTCAGCGGTATGGAATCCGGTTATGCCGTCCGGGGAACGAATTCCCGTGGAGCGAAAGATATTGCCGCGCTTGGGCTGGTTCGCTTCCAGTCAATCGCTGATGACGGGAAGTATCATTGCTGTGAGATTACCGGTGACTTCAAATTCAGATTATTCAAATCGCGGAAAGTGAACAGAAGTCTTCGTCGAAGATTAGGCATTCATAAAGGAACGGGAACTCTTGTTTCTCTCTTCGTTAAGCCCCGTCACAGGATTTCATTACATAAAAATCTATTGAAGACCCTGTCCAGACTGGTTGCTTTGCGAGATATACTGAAGGATCTGGACCGGGAGATAATCCTTATTGATTGCGGAAAGAACCGCAGGGACAGGGTCAAACCACCACAGTACAACGGACATAATCGTCTGAAGGTATCTTTCAGTATACCTGATTATCCCGGTGCCAGGGCGAAGCTTATTGTAAACAGATCAAATGAACGATTTGACAGGGAGCCTGAACGTACGCGTCTGGGTGGATTACTTATTAAATCCCGTCATGCCATTCACGAAGCTACCTGCTTTGATAAATCCCTAGAGAGTGATCCGCACGCGCTCTGGTTTTATGGACAGCTGACATGCGAATACATAGATGAGCTCTGGAATGAATATGACGATAATTTCCTCAATCAGAGGGAGCAGTCGGAGATGAATCCATTTCCCATTCTGGATCCATCA
>DAOWJX010000088.1 GCA_030640155.1 Candidatus Aegiribacteria sp.
ATGCGTCAATGGATCCGTAGAAATCACCTATTTCAAGCAGGAGGTTTCCAAGTTCCACAAATCCGAGTCCATCTCCGCGGGATCGATCGAGATTATCTCTCATATCTTCAACCTGGAGAGAGAGAGCTTCCTGAAGCTGTCTTTTTGAGACAAGGCTCAGACTTACGAGTATATCTCCGAGTTTACGATCGTCCTCCGATCCCTTCTGGATACCAAGCGCGAGGAGAACATCATCGGCTTCCAGTAATCCTTCAGCTATGAAATACTCACCTATGCGTTTTCTTTGCGATAAAGCATCCCCTTCATCCTCCTGGGTTTCCTCAAAGAAAACGGATTCTTCGTACTCGGTTTCTTCAGGTGAGGATGATAAAGGAGCTTCTTTAAATTCAACCTCTTCAAGCGAGGATGATGAAGTGGGCTCTTCAGGTTCAATCTCTTCGGGTGGAATGGGAGAATCAGTTATTTCCAGTTTCTTTTTCAATTGTTCCAGTTTTAGTTCGAGCTGAATAAGCCGTTTTATGTCTCTGTCACGTGCAAGTTTAACAGATATCTCCAGGCTTTCGAGATCCTCAAGTGTCACAGCAATTTTAGCGAGTCGGATTACCCACTTATCATCATCCGATTGAAGTCGTGTCATTGCCATGCAGGAGTGCATGACTGCTGGATCTTTTATGGTTGGCTTTGATTTGAGATACAGGATGAATTCCTTTTCTGCTTCTTCAGGCTTATTCTGTTCGTCAAGGTTGATAGCTTTCAGATAGTGTGCTTTTGCAAAGTTTTCATCGATTCGCAGAGCTTTTCTTGCAACTGACAACGCAGCTGAATGAAGGCCATTGAGGCAATATAATTCTCCTGCTCTGCAAAAGAGTTCGAGTGCCTTGTCCTTCTGGTTAAGTTTCATAAGAACATCACCTAGAGTATTTTGAATGGACGGCTCTTCGGGGTTCTGATTCATTATATGATTCAGAACTTTCTCGGCACTGTCGTACTTGCCCTTCTGGATCAGGTCCTGTGCTTTGCGTCGCTGTTCTATATCAATCATGTTTCATCCTCTTGAATGCATAATACACTGAATGCATCAATCGAACATGGTGGAAACCAGATGTCCATCAACAATAACCTCTGCAATATCTGGCACAGCTAAGTGATAAGCAATACCACGGTAATCATCAAGATCCCACAGTATCATATCCGCATCCATTCCAGGAGCAAGTGCGCCCTTACGATCGGCCATACCGAGGGCAAATGCTCCGTTGATTGTGGCGGCGGTTACCGCTTCTTCTATTGCAAATCCGCACTGACATACCGCAAGGTTGATCATAAAAGGCATTGATTCACAAAAACAGCTGCCGGGGTTGAAATCTGTTGCGATTGCAACGCATGCCCCTGCGTCAAGGAGTTCTCTTCCGTGAGGGAATGGTTTCCCGAGAAAAAGCGCTGTTCCAGGGAGAAGGGTTGCCACTGTATTGCTGGCAGCAATTCGCTTTATATTCTCTTTTGAAATTGACAGAAGATGATCTGCGCTTAAAGCATCAGTTTCCACGGCTACAGCTGCGCCTCCTGTATCATGGAATTCATCTGCATGGATTTTAAGCTTGAAACCCATTTTAGCGGCAGCTCTGAGATATCGGGCTGATTGGTCGGCTGTGAAAACTCCCCGTTCACAGAATATGTCGACAAAATCGGCTAATCCTCTGTTTTTGATAACAGGAAGAACTTCTTCAATCAGATAATCAAGGTACTGATCTGGATGATCAAGGAACTCCAGCGGGACTTCATGCGCACCGAGAAAAGTCATCAGCATGGTCTGAGGCCAGTCTTCAGCGACATCAGAAGCGATCTGGAGGCATCTTAGCTCGGTATCAGAATCAAGTCCGTAACCGCTCTTAACCTCAACTGTTGTTGTTCCAAAGTGAAGCATGGTTCCAAGATGTTTTACGAGTGTTTCCTCAATCTGAGCAGAAGCGGCGGTCCTTGTTCTCGCAACACTGTTAAGTATTCCTCCCCCTGCCCTTGCAATATCCTCGTAGTCCGAGCCGGAAGCTCTGAGAGCAAATTCAGCCTGTCTTGTTCCTGCATAGAGCGGATGAGTATGTGAATCCACAAAACCAGGTGTGACAACTCTGCTCGTGGCATCGATCTCGATGGCATCCCGCTCCAGCACAATGTTTGCTGAGATATCTGAAGAGGTGCCAGTCCAGACTACTCTCCCATTTTGAGCAGCGATCGCTCCCCCGTGGATAATAGAGAGTTTTAGTGCATCTTCTCCCCTGCGCAAAAAGGGGGAGCCGGTCATTGTAACCAGCTCCCCGACATTTCTTAAAAGCAAATCAGCCTGAATCTTCATCAAGAAATTATTATGACTGCTCGGTGATTATAGAGGCAACCTTTCTGCCGCCCATGCTGTGGAACTTTAACCTTCCGTCAATTTTAGCGAATAGAGTATCGTCATTGCCTTTTCCAACATTCACACCGGGATGTATTCTTGTTCCGCGCTGTCTTATGATGATGGTTCCAGCCGACAACAGTGAACCAGCAGCGGCTTTAACTCCAAGCCGTCTTCCGGCACTGTCCCGGCCATTACGAGAACTGCTTGATGATTTCTTATGTGCCATTATTTAAAGAACCTTTCAATTTTCGTTTTACCTGTTTACCATAAATCTTGTAGTCCAGGAAGAATTTCCGCTGTCAAACCTGATAATATACATACCGGAATGAACCCCTGAACCATTGTGTCCCGCGAAGTTCCATACAATTGTTTCCATCTCTACGGAAATATCCTGCGAATACACGGAACGGCCTGTAATATCGTAAATTGAGACGGTTCCTCCAACCCCTGTCACAGGCATCGAAATATTAAGGGTTTCATGCGCAGGATTGGGGTAAACAGATAATCTTCCTGTTTGAATATTTCCGTTTTCGGAATCTTCTATACCTACATTGTATAGAACAAAACTTACCTCTACTCTTTCCTCTGAACCTACTACAACATCAGTAATAATTTGAGAAACGTATCCATCAGCGCTTACTTCTACATCGTACGTGCCCGGTATAAGCGTCTTGTGGTAATCTCCGAGAGTCACATCGGTGCGGCAGAACCGAAGAACTTCTGAATCAAATCCATCGGAAAATCCCACAGCAATCATGGCATCGAGCGGATCTCCGGAAATATTCGTTACCGTTCCCCAGATACCGTAGGTGCTGGTAGTGAAGAAGTCCAGTATTGCATAATAATGAGCTACATTTATGCCAGGCCAGTCAGATGGCGCATAATTTTCATGTGTCTCGATTGTATGATCAATAGTGCCGCACTCGCCGTAGCTCCAGTCGTTAACGTCACCATTTATTATGTACCAGCTTGCACCTGGAAGAGCTATCCAGAAAGCTCCGCTCCCAAAATAATCGATAATTCCGGGATCATAGGCATAACTGTCACACTGGGCATCGAGAAGGTCGTAATCCTCAGGTAGAGGGTCCAGTGTGTAATTCCAGACAGTGTTTATGCATAGTGCTCCGCTATGAAGTGAAAGACCGGTAGAGAAGGGATTTATGAAATTTACAATATCCGGCCAGTTCTGCATAGTGAGGTCACGAAGAGCAGCCGTTTCAGGTTCGGAGAACGCGATGGGCCCACCACCACCACCTGGTCCCATATAGCTGCAGTTTCTGTTGAGATCGATGCCGTTCGCGTTGTACCTGCTGCTGCTGTTGTATCCGTCCGGATTGAGTACAGGAATTATCCAGGTTTCACTGTTGTTGATAATGTATTGGCAGTCAGGGTCACTCGCGTAGCCTTCAGTGAGTTTATTCAGATAGCACAGTGTGACTGTTGATGCTATTTTCTCATTACCATGAATGCCTCCGTGGATTCTCAACTCGGGCTCAATTTCCTCTACGCCAGGATTATCCGACACGATTACGACCAGAATGGGTCTGTCCTGTACGCTAAAGCCTATTGTGTCAAGAACACAGATATCTGAATGGTTTGAAGCTATTAGCGCAGCTGAATCGTAAATATCAAGTAGTGATGGATAAGGGATGAGCGGTTCGGGAATGGGAACATGTATAGGTTTGAAACCAAGATGCCACAGCATTTCTTCCTGATCGGCATTCACATAAAGAGTGGCTTTATCGCCGTGAGCCCATTCGATGAGAAAGCCCTGATCCTCAAGCATTCCTATGTCAATCTGATTTATGTTTCCAAGTCTGATGGAGTAATGGGGAATGGAGTAACTGAAATCGTCAGAAATCATCGTGTTTCCAGCAGAAGATACTGCTATAATCAGAGGAATGAGAACAGTGAATCTTAACATGATACTCATCTCGTTTCAAGAAATTAAGAAATACACTAATGCGCAGTAAGATATCAATTTAGATATTATATTATGCTACAATAAGGCTATGTAAGTCAAGTCATTTTCGGGGATTTGCCTATTGCGGGAACGTATACTGAGTTTGTAGTATAGTGCCTTCAGCAAATCGGGGCGTGGCGCAGTTCGGTAGCGCACCTGCTTTGGGAGCAGGGGGTCGCCGGTTCAAATCCGGCCGCCCCGACCACTCTTAGTCCGGAATACATTCCTGACACCATTCCATCTGTGCTTTCTGTCCGGTTCAACGGAAAGCAATTTTCGAACAGCATCTTCATCTTCCTTCGTTCCAAAGGCTATAAGAGAGTCTCCCACATTCGTTCGAAAATCTCCCGAGGGGCTGTAAACCATGCTTCTATCTATCCTGCACACAGCGATAATCACGACTCCGGTATTTTTCTGTATCTCAAGTCTTGATAGAGACAATCCAGCGGATGGGCTTCCCTCAGGTACACTGATACTCAGATATCGGGCAGTATTATCTCGGGCGTAAACTATCTGATCAAGAAAAATCATTACGTTAGGTCTGAGCATCTCATTTGATATTCTGAAACCTTCGGCATTATTAGGGTTGACCGTTTTTCTGGCTCCTACAAGTTCCAGTTTTTTCTCTGCGGAAGGATCAGAAGCGATTGAATAGATATTCAGCTGTGGATTGATTCGTTTAGCTGACAGGCTAAGGAAAACATTACTTCTGTCATCGGGCAGTATTGAATACAGAACATCAGCGTCTGGAACACCAGCATCCTGTAATGTACTGTCTAACAAGCAATTACCCTCTATTACAGCAACATCCTGCTTGAATTCCTTCATTCTCTTAAGGGCTTCCGGATCGTGGTCAATAACGGATACGCTGAATTCATGTTCAAGGAGTTCTCTGACTACACAGATTCCTGTTTCACCAAGGCCGCATACGACGCACTTCGTCTGTCTATGATTAGTAGCAGTCACCGTCTTATTCTCCTTCTTCGACGCTTGCCTCGTTCCAGCATCCGCGCGAGTGACTGAAGCTGCTCGGGAGACTCAATTGTCAGGAGGATATCTCCTTCTTCCAGTGTATATCCGTATCCCGGATTGTAGACAATATCCTTGTTAACTTTCATCACGGCGAAAATCCTGGCTCCGGAAATCCGTCCAAGGTCAA
>DAOWJX010000149.1 GCA_030640155.1 Candidatus Aegiribacteria sp.
CAAGCAGGTTGGCTGCATAGGCCCCAGAGTGCTGCAACCGTATAGCATCTCGTTTCTTCAGGGCGGTCATGATCTGGTCTACTGAGGGTGTCAGGACGCCAAGTTGGGGGTCCGTGCGAGGGTAGTCATACAGTCCCCAAGCAATACGTCTGATAGTGCCGTTCTGCTTGTAGCGCTTGATTGCCGTCGCCACGGCGGTTCTGCTTCCCAGATCCTTGAAGTTGGTTGGAGTAAATACCCATCCCCTCCCATGACCTACAATTCTACTATATACCTTATTGTCAATAGATTGTATCATATTAGAACCTCTTTCTATGCCACAATAATAGTATGTTTTTGTGGCATAGTCAAGTGCAATGAGAGCGTCAGGTTCGGAGTTGCCGCCTGTGCCGGTGCCGTTGATCGTGACACTGCTGGTAGTGCCGGTGGTAGTTGTTATCGTACATAACCATTGTCATCTTTTTCTTCCTCTACTTCCTCAGCTTCGTATTCCGTTTCTTCATCTTCTTCGCTCTGACTTCAGTAAAAGGTGAAATATCTCTACCGTTATCCTCCAGATGAATCGTCCGATGTTGCCCATGAGGTAACCGGAGAAGTCCCACCTGTAAAGTGTCCTGATTTAGGGGAAGCCTACGTGTGTTTTAAAGATTTTCCGCAATTCAGCAGGTCTGGTGATCCAATCCAGAAACGGTTTCCAATTGCGAATCATATGGGATACCAGTAAAAAGGAGGGTTTATACCACTCTTTTACTTTTCACTGATATCCAGCTATTCACCATAGGCGTGTGTATTCATTTATCACAGACACAAAGTTGGCTTAACACACGAGCATGGATTGACATAGATTAGAGAATAACTATAGTTACTAAATAGAAACTATTATTTAGATATATTTCTGCAGGCTGGAGCGATGTAATGAGACCAATAAGCATAGAACAGAATTCCTTCCGCTATCCTCTGAATATCATACTCGGAACCGAAGCTCAGATAAGACTCCTCAGAGTGATGATTACGGAGGTCAATGACCCCATTTCAATAGTAGACGCTTCGAAGAGGGCAGATCTTACACCACTGGGTGCACGAAAGGCCATGAAGAGACTTACTACAATTGGAATCGTTAAAGCTATCGGAGGTGGCCGGAAACAGCTATACGAAATATCATCGAATGATGTTCTGGTACAGGCTGTTGCTGCGCTGTTCTCCGCTGAGGCTGATCGATTTGAGCATATACTGGATTCAATCAGAAAGTGTATTGAGAAGGTTGAACCTCAGCCGATCTCTGCATGGATACAATCTCTTCCTGCTTATCCAGGATATCCTATCAAGATCTGTATACTGCAGGATGCCAGATACCTAAGGGTGACCATACATAATCTGCAGATACTATTCCAGGAGATAGAGAGGGAAGTAGATCTGACTATCGAGATAATTGGCTATTCAAAGGCCGATACACCTCAAGAGGAGTCCGGATCACTGCATCTTTACGGTTTACCATTCAGTGGAGATAGAAAGGTTGAAACCGGAATAATGACCGGGCCTATCTCTCACGAGAAGCAAGATAAGCGGTTGGCAGAGATTTGCAGGATAATCGGCAGAATGATCAATGAGGACAGATCCATCATCGAAAGAGCGAAGCAGTATACAGGACGTATCCTGAAAGGTATATCCCATTCGGCGACCGGGGACATTGAAGAGTGGAGGGACATCCTTAATAAATACTCCGTGCGACGTCTGGTTCAGTTTCTCTCCTCCGAGGAAGAGCGTGCTATTCGACTGCGACAAAGTTGTCCATTCTTTGCTGTCCTGAAAAAGAAGGAAAAGGAGCGAGTATTAGAAGAGCTTGGAGGTGAACGATGACATTTCAGCAACTCCAGCATGCCATCAGAGCTGCGTGTGAGGTCGCGGGTGACAACGAGTTGTGGGTATTCGGCTCTCAAGCCATCCTGAGCGTTTATCCGGAGGCTCCAGAAAGTCTTCGCACTTCCATCGAAGTAGACGTGCAGCCCAAGAACCTGCCTGAGAGAACGATTTATATCGATGGAGCCCTTGGCGAGCTTTCCCTTTTCCATCAGACACATGGTTTCTATGTGCATGGAGTTTCTATTGATACTGCCAGACTTCCAGAAGGCTGGAAAAAGAGAGTAGTACGGGTTGTTGATGAAATCAGGACAAAGGGCATGACAGGCCTCTGCGTTGAGGTACACGATCTTGCCGCAAGCAAGATAGTTGCTTTCAGGGAGAAGGACAGGGACTTCATTAGAACCCTCATTATAGAGGATTTGATAGACCACGAGCTGCTTTCGGAGCGCATATGTCTTCTACCGGTCGAGGCTGACATCATTGAGCACAGACTTCGATGGCTATCTCTAACTGTCAATGAGCTTTCACAGCCCTAAGATTGATTTTGAATCGTGCAATAATACAGATATTGGTTTGGATGCAGTTCCAATCCCATCAGGCAGTTGGTTGCCTTGCTGTTGTTATTCTGAGATAAGGGTGGAATAAGCTTCTAGCCCGCATAAATCACCAGTCATCTACTGCAACACCACATATGCAGGCGTCTACTTCGTTATGCTCATACATCCGTCCTCGACGTACTGTATAAGTACGCCTCCGGAGTCTGTATTCGCAAGCCTCGTATCCACCAGCATCTGTGTCGTTTCGCTACAATGGCTGGTGATTTATGCAGGCCTAGGTCATGATGTAAGGTTTCCTGTAAACCATTCGATAAACGGTTTCAAGCTGCGAATCATGTGGAGAACCTGCTGCTGTTTGATTCATGTTGGAACATGCAGATTAAAAGATAACTTGCATTCTGCAACACAGAGACTGCAATCTACGCGTTTTAATAACAGCGTGAGGAAATATAGCGATTGGTATGAATTATGCACGTTTATATATATAGGGAGGTAAATATAATGGGGCGATACATGATACTTTCAATATTGCTTGTCACCGTATTCTCTTTTTCCGCTGCTGGTGACGGTTTCTTGAGAACCTATTACGCTGATGGTCAGGATTATCTAGAGGGAATTCTGGTTCTGCCTGACAATACCGGCTTTGCCTGTCAGAGGTGGGCTTTCCCGTCTACGGTATACGGATTCTATCTGTTCGACAATAGCGGTAATATCACCAGCTACTTGGAGGACATATGGTGCTTGCACTACTGCCTGGACAGTGATTCGACAATTGTCTTCGCCTACGAAGATGATACGTATCTTGGAATGTTCTGGATGGATATATCGGGGAATGTAATCGACTCAGTCGTGTATGATCAGGTTGTAATCGACTGGTTGGAGATCGCAAGAATTGCAAAGACTTCAGACGGAGGTTACTTCGTCTCAGCCTACGACTATTACGGTTTTAGTACATATCTCTGGAAGATCGACAGCAATCACGACTATGAATGGCATTTGAAGCTTGAAGGTATCCGTATCTGTGCCGTTACTGAGGCTGTCGACCAAACCCTGCTGGCTGCAGGAGAATATGAATCTGGCCCGGATACGGAATATCTGGTTAATGTCTCTTCGAATGGTTCAATACTCTGGGAACAGGAATATCCTGTTACTCGGGGCTACTGGGGAGAAGGTATAATCGGAATCCTTTCAGTACCCTCAGGTATAATCATGGTATCCAGTAACAGCGTTATCTATGGAACAGATGTAACAGGTGATATAGTCTGGACATACCAGCCCTACAACGATGTCTTATACTACGATGTAGCCTTTTCAAATGATGGGAACGCTGTGGCCTGCGGTACGGTATCGAGCGAGAATTTATCGGTACTTACGAAAATGGACACCGATGGTCAGTTGTTGTGGGAGCGAGAGTATCCGTTATGCGCTCTTGCAGCAGTAAATACGATGGCAGACGGGGGATTTGTTCTCTCCGGGGGGTATCCATTCATTGGTGAGCAGGATCTTCTCGATGCTCTGATCGTCAGGACAGATTCAGAAGGCTGGTGGGGGGCAGTGGGTATAGAACCTGATGCAGGAGGTTCTCTTCTCAAGGCAGTGGTTCACCCAAATCCTTCAGACCACGACACATTCCTGTGTCTTGATATCATCGAATCCGCGTCAGTGCGGATTTCCGTCTACGATGTCACTGGCCGTCTGGTGTGGGAAAGACCGGAGATGGGTTACCAACCCGGTAGCCACGAGATCCTGCTGGATGGATTCTCGAAAGGCGTATACCTCTGTCGTGTCAGGAGTTTGGGAGCGGAAGTAATCCAGCGTTTCGTGGTGATTGACTAACAAATACAGTTCCAATTCCATCAGGTATATGTTTCTCCTGCCTCAGCTACTTTAATGTAGAGCTGGATTCAGTTCATTGAATCAGCCTGAAAGATATTCCCGAAGTGCTGCAAGTCTTGTGATATAATCCATAAATGGTTTCCAACTGCGAATCATGTGGAGCACCGGAAAGGACACCGATCGGAGTGTCCCAATTTCGATATCCCGAAAGGCTTGACATCATGCCATTTTACTGTGATTCTATTTCTATGGATACTGGAGGTATTCCATGTATAGAAGAATTCTGCCTTTGCTGATCTTCGGTTTCTTCATAATTACATATGCTGATCTTGCTGTTCAGACAGATTGGTCCGGCGGAGCTGGACTGATGGGACCTGTCACGCTCTGGGCGGATCAGTTCTATACCTGCTCTAATGTTGATTACTATTCAAATATTGGTTCCGTATCTATTCTTTATGGTGTATTACCTGCCGCTGTTCAGCATGACATTGCTGCTCCTGACATGCGTGACATTTGCACTGCCGATGTTGACGGAGATGGCGATGACGATGTTCTGGGAGTGTCCGGTTACAATGATGATATCTCATGGTGGGAGTATGTAGGCGGGACAGATGAATCATGGATCAAACACACTGTAGACAGTACTTTCGATAATCCCACCAATCTTTTCGCCTCTGACCTGGATGGAGACGGCGATATTGATATTCTCGCCTGTTCCTTTTATTATGACAAAATTTCATGGTGGGAGAATGTAGATGGGATAGGAACGCTTTGGCTGGAGCACATGGTGGATGACTCATTTGATGGTGTCTATTCTGTATGCGCATCCGATGTCGATGGAGACGGTGATACCGATATTCTGGGATCCTCTTACTATTCAGACGAGATCACCTGGTGGGAGAATGCTGATGGGTCTGGTATTTCATGGATCGAGTTCACAATAGACTCGAATTTCAACGGACCAAGGGGTATTTTCGCCTGCGATATTGACGGAGATGGTGATATCGATGTCATCGGAGCTGCCTACATCGGTAATGATATAGCGTGGTGGGAGAATGTTGATGGGTCTGGTATTTCATGGACACTGCACTGGATAGATTATTCTTTCGGTGGAGCATGGTCTGTCTATTCTTCCGATGTTGACGGTGATGGTGATATGGATGTCCTGGGAACCGCTCGAACTGAAGACAAGATCAGCTGGTGGGAAAATGCCGATGGTTCAGGTACATCCTGGATTGAGCATGTGGTGGCTGAAGCTTATAACGGAGCTATTTCTGTTTACGCTATAGATATTGATGGCGACGGCGATACGGATATTGTAGGGTCGGCTATTCCTAACCTGTACTATGGTTATATGAACTGGTGGGAGAACACCAGCGGGACAGGTGAATCTTGGGAAAATCACTATATCGGGTTCGGTCTCTTATACGATAATGCTTATGCCTCAGACGTTGACGCTGACGGTGATATCGATGTCCTCGCGACAGTTCCCGGACCAAACGGGATCTTCTGGTGGGAAGTAGTGGGCTATTCCTGTGAGGGTTCTCTTGAATCGAGTATTCTCGACACACAGATGAATCCCGAATGGGATTATCTGGACTGGAATTCACAAACTCTTCCAGGAACTGCTGTTTCATTCCAGGTCAGAGCGTCTGACGACCATACAGCGATGGGAGTCTGGTCAGACACACTGACTTCAGCATGTTCGCTTGCAGGTATCCTGAACGATGGTGACAGTTACGTGCAGTACAGAGTAATACTGGAGACATCCAACCCTGATTCCACTCCCACACTTAACGATGTCACCATTACGTGGAGTCTTCTTGGCCTTTTGGATGATCCACAAGTAAGTGAATATCTGCTGTATGGAGCTGAACCGAATCCTTCCTCAGGGTCTGTGAGCATATACTTCGCGATTCCCGAGTTATCTCAAGTAGAACTTTCTGTATACGATCTCACAGGACGTCTTGTAATTTCCCCTTCTCATGGTGAGTACTCCCCTGGAGTACAGCAGGTGCAGCTTGGTGAATTCACTCCCGGAATCTACTTCTGCAGAATGATCTCAGGAGAATTCACAGCGACACAGAGCTTCGTGGTGATTGAGTAGATATTATAGTTCGAAAACGCCTAATTGAGATCGAGTCATTCTCTTTTTCGGATTATCCATCAAACGAAAATGGTGTTGCTGTGATCTTATCTTCCAAGTAAATCGGGTTCTAAATCCTACAGATGCGAAGTCCACACCGGGTTCACAGAACAGTTTCAACAGCTCTGGAGGGGGATCTGGTCTTCCGTCTGCAGATCCCCCGGGGATATTAAATGCTGAGGACGATGAACTCGATTCTGCGGTTTTTGGCTTTATTGGCCGCAGAGGTGTTTGGAACAACAGGCATGGATTCACCATAACCCACAGTGGAGAGTCTGTCACCTGAAATACCTGTACTGACCAGATACTGGTAAACCGATTGAGCACGACGCTCACTGAGGGTCTTGTTGGATGCTTCACTGCCATCGCTGTCTGTATGTCCTGCTATTCGTATTCTTGCATTTGGATTATCTCTTATAAGAATTGCAACACTATCCAGTATGCCATGGCTTTCAGGTTTGAGAGTTGCACTCCCGGAGGCGAAATAGATGTTGTCAAAGCTTAAGACAGCACCTTCCTGGAGCGCGTCTCGAAGATTGAATGAAACATTTACTGTTTCATTGGCAATGAAGGTTACAGAACGGTTATCTGAAATGAAGCCATCTGCCTGTACAGTTATCGGCCATGTGCCCGCTTCAACATCAGCTGTGAAGACTCCTGCATCATTCGTTGTTACAGTGACAGGTGTGGTGCTTCCAATTGTTACGGAGGCGCCGGTGATGGGCCGGCCCTGTCCGTCCCTTACTGAGCCCGTAAGCGAAGCAAGATTCGTAAGCAGAACGAAGTCAAGGGTGGCAGACTGATTGCGGCCAAGAAAGATCGTAGCGCTTGTATTAGTGTATCCTGGAGCGACAACAGTTACAGGAACTTCTCCGGAGGGGATATGATGAGTATAGAAACCGGTAACAGCATCACTTGTGACATTGGCAATGGGCACCCCCGGAAAGGTTATCGTTGCAAAGATAGCTTCACCGGTAAGAGAATCCGTCACTGTTCCGCTCAGCGTTGCCGTATTGGTCTGTCCTTCATCGATTATTATATCAGAAGAGTATCCCACTGCGAGGCTGATACCCCAATCAAAAACTCCACCTATTGGCAGTGGAGCTCTTTCAGCGCGCTGATCCTCTGTAACTACGCTGTCCATCTGGTACAGACCATGACCTAGATCGTAATAGGTGGGGTCATATGTGCTTGTGCTCAGGTCGAAGGATATATCCAGGAATGTTCCTGAATTGTTCTTGAATCTTATTCCAGGTGTAAAGTAGGATACCGAAGCGTTTTCCCGGTCGATAAGCTTCTGGTTTGTGTATTCCAGGAAGACATCAAGATGGGGAGTTGCAATCTCAAGACCGAAACCCAGGTTAAGAACACCGTCTGCCACTTCAAGATCCAGAACGGTGGAATCGGAATACGACCATTCTGCAAATTCCGGCGTAACTCTGAAGTCAGTGAAGTGGAAATTCTGTGTGTACTTGGCATAACCAACATTGATATGTGCTTTAACTGGTGCCATTGGAATCCAGCGGCTGAAATCACCGGTAATAAGGAGGTCCGCTGCAAAGCTGTTATTGCCTGTTGTAGTAAAAGGTTTGCGAAGTGTGCTTAAAAGCTGTCCAGAGTGCCAGATCCCATCAGGTCCGTCAATGTTACGAAGGAAGACAGTATCTGCTGAAGCAAATCCAAGACGGAAATCTCCGCCAAACCAGATGACATCCTCTAAATTCGGGATAGGGTTGTATCCGCCATGGAGAAGCAGATTTATTCCCTCGAACCCGTAAATCCCCTCCCAGTGTCCTGTTGAACGATCTTCGTATTCACCTCTTTCATAAAAGGTGCTGGAATAAGCTGCGTTCACCGCCAGATCAATATAGTCCCAGACGCCGTAGGTAAGGCTGAATATCCCCTGTCCGGTATACTCTATATTTACCACCTCAGGGAATAATAGTGTCTCGGGCAGGAAATGACTGTGGTAAATGAAGTTCTTGTACTCATTTACCGCAGTCCAGTAAGACAGGCCCAATCTGAATGACATCTGATTAAAGCCCATGGGAATGGCACTGTTCACGCGGTAAAGGCCGGGGAGCCCATGGATTGACGGGGCCGCGAATAAAAGGCTAACTGATATCAGCAGGATCAAAGGTGTTATTTTTTTCAATTTATTCCTCCTTGTTTTACCGACAAGAATACTCTATTTCTAACTAGATGAAGAATGTGCATATTACTCAATATAGTCAAGCAACTCTATTTCCACACTTGACATCAACGTTTCATCTAATTTCACTTCAGGTAACTTCATGATCTTTCTGAAGAAATGAGAGAGGATTGACAAGAATACTCCGAGGATAGAGTGTTCATCTGTATGACATAGAAAAATTCTTTGTTTGGAGGTTAGAATGAAAATATTAGCAGCATCTTTTATCATGTTGACCTTTATTACTTTATACTCAAGCTGTGGTGATTCTGCCACAGAAATATCTGGTACGCTTCCTATTGTAACCGGTATCACTGTTGATTCTATTGCAAGTAAAGGTGATACTATTGTGGTAATCTGGACGGCTTTGATCGATACCCAGATCGAAGGGTATTTCCTTTGGACAAGAACAGAATTTGAAGACCCCTGGCTTCTGGTTGAGATTGTTGATCAGAATACTGGAACCCACATAGCTGACAGATCGGCATTCTACACTGTCATGGCTTTCTATGGGGATAATACTTCATCCGACACAGGCTTGCCGGACAATACAAGAGCAGAATCGATCTCAGAGATAAGGCAGTTTCTAGATAGAAGACCTGTAGGCTTCCGTGTTGACCTTGAGGGAGATTCTCTTATCACCGGTGATCCCTCTTTTCTGGATTTCCAACAGCAATTCACAGTTGCCTTTGATCCACTCAGCGGAAACAAATACATCTACCCTGGAACCGCCAACCCTGATATCTGGCCCGGCGGAGCAGAAACGATGGTGTCATCAAGCGGTGGCTTTGTTGCTCCAGCTCCCAATGACAGCACTCAATGGCGGGACAGTATTTCCTACGGTGGAAACTTCTTTCTTGCGCTTGAAAACGGATACTACTGCAAGCTTACAGGCCTGGCTATCCACCCCGACACATTGGCGATGGTTGATACACTGATAATCGATGGCCAGCTCCAGCCCATAAGAAGTGTCAGAGTGTTTAACAGTACCTGGTAATCCCCGGATTCCCTTCCTGATGCCTTTCCAATGAGAATGGAAAGTCCACACATTGACGGATTGGAACCGCGTAGAGTATTGTAGAATCAGGCAGGGGATTCGAATGACCTCGAGACGTTATTCCGGGAAGTATTGATATTGCACGATTGCTGATCCGTTACCGGCATGAAACGCAGCAACAGAATTCACTCATCAATTGATAGCATGGCAATCAGCGGAAGCGTAAACATTTCTCGGAAGGATTGATGTGAAAACACTGGGTGTAATTTTACTGGTGCCTCTTATCTGTTTCGGAGCCTCGATCAATCGGACGCTTAATGCACCGGATGGTGACATCAGCGGGCTGGCCTGGGGTGAGGGCAGGCTCTGGTGCCTTGATGAGGGTTCCTCCTGGGTCTACGGCCTGGATCCTGTAACGGGTGCTGTTGAAGTCAGCTTTGATTTCGTCGGTTACTCGACCTACGCTCCTGCAGGGCTTACATACTACGATGGGAAGCTGTTCGGCAGTTTCATAAACGGAACCTCGAGTTCCCGTGTGTACTGGTACACTACCTCCGGCTCCTACTTGGGCTATGACATCTTCTGTTGAGGCTCGTATCTCCCGTCGGTGACGGGACTTGGCTGGAACAGTAATAAACTGTACACAAGCACTACCTACGGCAGTTATGAAGGCTGCTATACATTCAATTTCTACACCACTTACTTCTCAGGCAAATCGACATACATCCCCGGCTACTGGGGCTCAGAAAGCGGCTACGATATTGCCTACCATGATGGCGATATCTGGATGGCGGTAGACAACGCTACAAGCCCCATCAGATGCTATGAGCAGACTTCCGGCGGCGTACTTTCGATGATTCCCGCGGACATCGGGATCGGTTCGGACATATACGGAGTTACTTACGAGACCGGAACAGATGCTCCATACCTCTGGGTGAGCAACCAGACCACAGACGAGCTCTACAGGATCGACATCTACACCGGAATCGCTGACAACGTTGAACTGGTCCTGCCGGACATGCAACTATCCTTCAGTTCCAATCCCTTCTACTCGTCGGTCGTGATAACAGGAAGCGGCTTCTCCAGCACCTCCGTTCTGGAGATCCACGATACAGCAGGCAGAATGATTGAGAGATCGAACTTCGGCGGCACGTACACATGGTTTGCAACAGGACTACCCACGGGTACATACATAGTGACTG
>DAOWJX010000095.1 GCA_030640155.1 Candidatus Aegiribacteria sp.
ATACATGGCCCAGAACATGGTGGCTGCTGCTGAGAGTCTTGGTCTGGGAAGCTGCTTTATCGGCGGCGCTCCATTCATGGCGGAGAAGATAAAGAAAAAGTATGAACTTCCGGATGGGGTCTTTCCACTCGTCATGCTGACGATGGGATATCCTGCGGAGGAACCGCCTGTGAGACCAAGGTACCCTGTGGAATTTCATCTGTTCGAAGACAGATATCCGGAATTCAATGATGAAGACGTGTCTGCCGCAATGGAAAAAATGGATTCAGGTTTCCTCGACCAGGATTATTACAGGAATGCAGGTTACATGATCCCTCTTACAGATGGCAGGGAAGAGACCTTCAGCTTCGATAATTATTCATGGACAGAGCATATTGCTCGGAAATTAGGGCAATGGGGAAAGGATCCTGAGGATCTTCTCCAGAATCTCAGACAGTGTGGTTTCAATATCTGATCTGCATTTGTACTCTGCATAACGTGAACGTATGTTCAGTGTGATAATGATCACTGCTGGAAGGGGTTTCCTTGATCCGAGAGATACAGACCCGCACTGTCCTTAACAGGGTAGGCGTTCCTGATTCCTGGTTCGGTCTGCATTACAGCATGAACCTCTACAGAGGTTGCGGTCACAGGTGCGTCTACTGCGATTCTCGAAGTGAGTGTTACGGCATTGATTGTTTTGATAGAGATGTACTTGTGAAAACCAACGCTGTTGATCTGCTGAAAAACAGTCTTCCCCGGCTGAGAATCAAAGGCACAATAGGAACAGGCTCAATGAACGATCCTTACCAGCCTGTTGAAAAAAGGATAGGACTTACCCGCAGGGCACTTGAAGTAATTGCGGAGAACCATTTTCCAGTTCACGTAATAACAAAAAGCGATCTCGTCGTTCGCGATATGGATCTTCTTGAACGAATAGGTCGTGTATACTCTGCGGTTACCTTCACGGTAACAACCGCTGATGAGACGCTTGCCGGGAAACTTGAGCCTTTTGCTCCTTCTGTGACGGCGCGGTTCAAAGCGATGAGGCAGCTTTCGGAGCGCGGCATTCATACAGGAATCACTCTTATGCCGATTCTCCCTTTCATAACGGACAATCCGGCAAATATTCTTACCATTCTGGACATGGCAGCTGAATCAGGTGCGGAATACATTATCCCATTCTTCGGTGTTACACTCAGAGATAGACAAAGAGAGCATTTTCTGAGGGAGATCGAAAAAGTGTTTCCCGGCATGAACCGGAAATACAGGGAACATTTCGGAAACATGTACCACTGTCCGGTGAGCAAGGCAGGTCTCCTTGAGGGGATACTCAGGGAAGTCTGCGGTAAAAGATCGATTCTTCTTGAAATGCCCTTTTATGATCCTTTCGATACCGGACAGCTGAACCTGTTCTGAATCCGGTACCGGTTATCCTGCTCTTATTCCCCGAATTCGACCATGTAGAGTTTCTGATATCCGTCCGGTGGATCCAGCGACCATGCAAGTATTCCGTACTCATCAACATGGATTTCCCAGAGCAGACCGGAAAATCCTGAGATCGCAGGTAGATTAGCGGTGAACAGGTGGTTTCCATCGAAATCGAAGATATCGAATGTAGGGATTTCCTCAGTTCCCCTTCGGACCCAGAGTCTTTCCTGATCATCAATACCCATTGAGTGGATCTTCCAGCGGAAGAGATCCGGCTCGTAGTTGGTCTGAGCATTGTATCCCATATTCCGGGCTCTCTGGTTCCAGAATGCGGCTTCATCAAGTATTTCCTCATCGGATTTTTCTACCCGAGGGAGATCAAGGGATATTTCAACGAATCCGTTTCCGTCTGCGTCGAAACCGGTGATGAGGTATTCTTCTGAATCTCTTGAAGCAATGAATAAGATACCATCGAAATTGGAAGCCCACGCTTTGGCGAAATAGGCTTCCTCAATAAGCAGCGTGAAATCGTCGAATGTAACAGGGAACGAATTTTCCCAGTAAACCAGTGACGGCTCTGTTTCATCTATCTCGAATCTTCCGACTTTCGCGGTAAGAATGAGTTGGCCGTCTACAGCTTCAAAACTGTTTATTGTTCCGACATAACGGCTGCTGTCAGCCGCGGTAAGCCAGAGAACCGGTTCCCTGACAATCTCCGCAGTAATCCCTTCCCATTCACCATTCGGAAGGAACGTGTTTATACCACCTGCCTGCATATCCATTATAGCTATCCTGCCATCGGACAGTCTCGTCATCGAGAGTGGATTTACGAATTCACCAGGACCGGTTCCACGCCTGCCGAAGCTTCTGATGAACTCACCGTCAGGCGTGTACTCGCGAACACAACAGGCAGGTCTGTCAAGGATCAGAATATTACCATCGAAGGAGTGCGATGAGCTTTCGATGGATCCGAACACATAACTCGAGTCACCGAGCTCGACTCCAATGGAATCAACAAAGACGAGTTCTCGAACAGTCTCGGATTCAGTAACCGGTTCAGCAGTGTCAGTATCGATCTGTCCTCCGCCGCAGGATGCCAGCAGTGAAACAAGAAATAGAAATGAAACAAAAGGGAATAG
>DAOWJX010000151.1 GCA_030640155.1 Candidatus Aegiribacteria sp.
AGGTACACAAGTATGTTTCGGTCTTGAGGATTTTCCCTTAGATAGCTGTGCTCTTGAGACAAATCAAGATGTGCTTAAGTCAATCTTGAACTGTCAGAATTTCGGTATTCTTATTGATTTGGGACACATGCACTTACGTATAAATAATGATGAGTATTTCGCAAAGAAAAGTATCAGTGGATATTTAAATGGTGTTCCCTTGCCGATCATCGAAATTCACGTTCACGATAATAATGCAGACAACGATCAACATATGCCACCTGGTCAAGGTAACTTAGATTTTGCAGATACTGCGGCAACGCTTCGACAGATTGGCTTTAGTGGGATATCAACCCTTGAAATCGCACCTCTTCGTTATGGTGCTAAGCCCGATAAGGAATACTCTAAAGTCGTGGAAAGCTTACAACTGTGGAGGAATCTCCTTGAGCAATAATGAAAAATAGTTGAATGCTGAACAGCAGGACCAGCATGGTGAGTATATTAACCCCGTAGAAAAACGAACGAATTAACGGTCAAGTCGCTGGAACGGATTGCGTAAACGCCATCATTCAGCCACGAAGAGGAGTTAAAATTTGCCATCCAATATTGAAATCAAAGCCAGGGTCATAGAACTTGATAAACTAAGAAGTATTGCAGAGAGCATCGCCTCTGAGCCAAGCCAGATATTTCATCAGGAAGATGTCTTTTTTCATACTGGTAAAGGGAGACTGAAGCTACGAATCCTCTCTGAAACAAATGGTGAATTGATACACTATGATCGTCCAGATACCTGTAGGGTCAAACTGTCCAGGTATCAGATTTATAAAACCTCCATGCCGAATGAGTTGAGGCAATTACTATCGATGTCTTTAGGCGAGATAATTACGGTGAAAAAGAAAAGAGAGATTTTCAAAGTGGGACAGACCAGGATTCATCTGGACAAAGTCGATGAGTTGGGGATTTTCATGGAGTTGGAGGTAGTGCTTAGTCCCGATCAAGCCCCGGAGGATGGTCGGACTATTGCAATTGATCTTATGAAGAAGTTGGGTATAAATGAAACTGATTTGATTTCTGGTGCCTACGCAGATATTCTATTAGCCAGGGCCGAAGAATACACTGGATCGGAAATTTTAACGTAACCACTCAACCCTGGCATAAGCACTGTGGTTGTGTATGCTCTCGTGGTTTTCAGCTGTAACCTGGAACCAGGTCACTCTTTCATCCTTCATCAATCTCTCGGCGGCATTCCGAACCATATCTTCAACAAACACTGGATTATCGTAGGCCAGTTCAGTTACATACCGTTCATCAGGCCTCTTGAGAACCGCGTAAACCGGGGACGATGCCGATGATTCCGCAATCTCAATCAGTTCCTCTATCCAGATAATCGTTGGACTCCCGCTCTCGTCAGGTCTGCTTCTGACATCGATCGTGATATATCCCCGCTGGTTATGCGCACCATACCTGCTGATCTCTTTGCTGCAAGGACACAGACTGCTGACAGGTACGGATACACTCAGGATAAAATCAGTTGAATCGGGACCGGTTCTCCCTGTAAACCTGCACTGATAGCTCATTTTTGCGGAGGTATCTGTTACAGGAGCTTTTCTTTCGAGGAAATACGGGAAACTGATTTCCATACTGGCTGATTCAGAGTCGAGAACCTGTTTCAATTCCTCCAGAATTTCCGGGATTGTATGTCCTGTGAATTCGCATGAATGTCTGCTGAGAACTTCAATAAAGCGGCTCATATGTGTGCCCTTGAAATGGTGAGGAAGCGCAACCGACATCGAAATAGTCGCAACGGTCTGCTGTTTTTCGTTTTCCCGATCCAGAATTGTTATCGGATATTGAAGATCTTTTACACCGGCTTCATCGAGAGGTATTCTCCGCGGGTCATGACTGTTCTGAATGTCGTTCATGCTTCTTCTGAACCCCGATATCTGCAACCGGAAGAAGGCGTTTCCCTTATCTCCACCATACTCAGAGCAGGAAGGACCGGTTTGAGACGGTTCCATATCCATCTCGCTATATTTTCACTGGTTGGATTCAAAAGTCCAGGAATATCATTCAGAAAGGAGTGATCAAGTTCCTCCAGCACAGGCCGGCACAGTGATTTGATGGCACTGAAGTCCATCACCCAACCGGTTTCCTCCCCAACAGGTCCTTCTACATAAATACCAAGATGAAAAGTATGACCATGCATACGGCCGCATTTCTGACCGGGAGGAAGGTTCGGAAGTAAATGCGCTGCGTCAAAGGTGAATAATCTGAAAATTTCCATGTTTTTCTCTCTTCTACGGAATACCGGTGTATTTATGCATCTGCAGACTCAAACGCCATCGGGAGTGTTTAAGGCAGTACTCAATTGCAAGCCGCACATTCTTCTCAAGATTCACTCCTGACATCGGTTGAAGAAAAAAATGCCTGAAGTCCAGGGAAAGATATTTTTCAGGATCGATATCCTCCTGAGGATAGATAAGTTTAAGTTCATTCCCCAGCCTGATTACGATATCATCACCAGCCTTTGGGCTGACACATATCCAGTCAATTCCGTCAGGCGCGGCCAGAGTACCATTGGTTTCGAGCAGAATTTCAAATCCTCGCTCGTGTAAAGTGTCTACAAGCTCTGAATCAAGCTGCAGCAGTGGTTCACCACCTGTGCACAGAATCCTGCGCGATGGGATATCTCCCTGCCAGCATCGACATGCAGCTTCAGCGAGGGAGTCAGAGGACGGATATTCACCCCCTGAGAAACCATTAATTCCCGTATAATCAGTATCACAAAACGAGCAGTCAAGATTGCATCCTTCGAACCTGCACAGGACAACTGCAGCCCCGGTGTTGGCCCCTTCACCCTGCAGCGTGTAAATCATCTCTTTCACTCTGTAGCTCATTCGCATCCGCATTTCCCATAATAGGCAGCAGGATCTTTCAGGCCGTTCTCCCTGAAACCCTTCAACCTCAGATAGCATGCATCACAGCGACCGCAAGCCCGTCCTTCTCTGTCCGGATTATAGCAGCTAACAGTCAACGAATAATCAACACCAAGTTCGAGTCCCGTTCTGATGATCTCAGCCTTCTTCATATTCAGAAGCGGGGTATGAATCCTCGTAGGATAGCCTTCAACCGCTGTTTTTGTCGCGAGATCCGCAAGCCTCTGAAAAGCTGAGATGTACTCCGGACGACAATCAGGATAACCGCTGTAATCCAGGGCATTAACACCGATGAAAATATGCCCTGCGTCTATCACCTCGGCCCATCCCAGAGCCATTGAAAGAAAAATCGTATTCCGTGCGGGGACATATGTCGGAGGAATCTCCCCGGGGGTTCCAATGATTACACTGTCTACCGGCACATTCCCCGTACCGGTAAGCGCGGATCCTTCGAAAAGGCGGGGATCAAGAGATACTGTTATATGATTCTCGGTTCCCAGCGTTCGGGCAATGTCGGCGGCTGCTTCGAGCTCCGGTGAATGCCGCTGGCCGTAACTGAAAGACATCGCGTATATGCTGAAACCCTCGGCTCTGGCAACAGCCAGGGTCGTCGCGGAATCAAGACCACCGCTGAGAAGAACTACAGCTCTACTCTCCCTGTTCATAATTTCTCCTGGTTAACAGGTCAGTTCAGTATCATCACTTTCCTGGTCAAAACAGTACCGGGAGCACTCAGTCTGATCAGGTAGAGCCCTGCTGAGAGAGATTCACCTGAATCATCCGTAACATCCCAGACAGAGAGATGATCTCCTGGAGCGGTTGCGCAGTTCAGAGTGGCTACCCGCCTGCCATCGAGACTGTACACGGCAAGGTCTGCAATTCTGCCCGTTTGCGGTACGTGCACTTCCACGCTCATCTGTGAAACAGCCGGATTTGGGTAGGGCTCCCCCATCCAGTAAGCCAATGGATTCGGATGGGCTCCTTCC
>DAOWJX010000320.1 GCA_030640155.1 Candidatus Aegiribacteria sp.
AACGGCGGAGCGCGTTGCTGAAGCCGGCAATATAACACTGGCAATTTCAGTTGAAGGTTTTGAGAAAGAAACGGATTATCGACGTGGAAATGGTACATTCGAGAGAATCCTGAAAGCCTTTGAAAACCTGAGAAATAACGGTGTGCCCTTCGGTATATCCACAACAGCAGTACCTGAAAACGCTGAACTGCTGATATCAGATGAGATGATCGAATTCTTCTTCGATGAACAGGGCGCATTATATCAATGGCTGTTTCAGTACATGCCGATCGGAAGGGGAATTGATACCGCAAGACAGGTATCCCCCGAGGTAAGGCGCAGAATGTGGATTCGTGAACAGGAACTTATTTATGATAGACATCTGTTCCTGGCCGATTTTTGGAACGGTGGACCGTTCTCTTCAGGATGTATCGCCGGAGGTCGAGAGGGAGGATATCTATATATTGACTGGAACGGCAACATTTACCCGTGCGTTTTTGTGCCCTACTGGAAGGACAATATACATGATCTCATATCATCAAAGAGACCGCTCAGTGATGCAATTTTCTCGGATCTATTCACTGGTGTACGGGATTGGCAGCTCTCCTACAACTATCGGAAAACTCCTCATGAGCGCGGCAATGAGATCCGCCCCTGCTTAATTCGCGATCACCACGAAAAGGCACGTGATCTGATCCTGAAAACATCTGCCACGCCTGCAGGAACCTCTGCTGCTGAATCACTCCAGAATAATGAATATATTCAGGCAATGAGAAAATATGATCGCGAGCTTTCAGTTCTACTTGACCCGATCTGGGAGGAAAACTATCGTGACGCCTGATACAATAGTGAACGGAAATCTTGGAGGTTCTGAGTTTTGAAACCCCGTATTCTTGATAAACTGGAGAATATCTACAAAGACTTTGAGCAGATTCTTCATTCGACTAATTACAGTCCTCATACAGTAAGGGCATACCTCGGTCAGCTCAGGGCTTTTCTTGAATCGGTTTCACCGAAGCTTCCTTCGGAACTCAGCATGAAAGAAATAGGGGTGTATATTGGACATCTGACTAAATCCGGACGCTCCAGATCAACCATTGATCAGGCTATCAATGCGCTGCATTTCTTTTACACTGAAGTGATTCACCGCCCTGTTCTAATCAGGGATATCAACAGACCAGCCGTAAAAAGAACTCCCCCGGTCATCCTTTCAGGTAATGAAATAAGCAGAATCGTAAGCGCAACTAGAAATCTGAAACACAAACTGATCATACTTCTTGCATATACCGCCGGACTCAGAACATCGGAGGTTGTTAACCTCCTGGTGGGTGATTTGAACCTTGAGAATCTCACGATCAATGTCAGAGGCAGTGGAAAAAAACGGAACCGTACAACAGTCTTCGCTGAAATTCTAAGATCCCCAATACAATCCCTTATCGAAGGCAGAAAACCCTCCTGCTACATATTTACCGGGTCTGAGGGCAACCCTCTGACAACCAGAGCTGTAACCAAGTTCTTCAAAGCTGCCCTTGAGGCATCAGGTATTACTAAGAAGGCAACCCCCAGAACACTCAGACATTCCTTTACGGCATATCTTCTTGAATCAGGTGCCGACCTCAAGATTGCTCAGAGGCTTCTGGGGCATACTAGATCAGATGTTACTTCGTATTATGGTGGATTGTGGAATCTTTCGGATCTCAATCCGGAAATTGAACTGAATTCCAATAATTAAAGGAGGAAGCTTATGTTTGACCTTATCAGAAAAACCCTGCTAACCGGAATGGGACTTGCTGTGCTTACAGCGGAGAAGGCAGAGGAATTCGCAAAAGAGCTTGTTCAGAAAGGACAACTCACACAGGAGGAAGGTAAGAAGCTGGCAAAGGAACTGATCTCCAAAGCCGAGCAGTCATCAAAGGAGTATGAGGAGATAATAAAGAAACAGGTCCATAAGGTAATATCGTCAATGAATATAGCGACCAAGGATGACATCGCGGATCTTTCAAAGAAAATCGATGATTTGAAGAAATAGTAACGATATTTCCTGATAACAGAACATGTTAATATTGAGCTCTGTTTGTAACCTGAATTGGTGTGTATGACATTTGGTTTTCGACCTCTTAGCAACTTGCGCCTATCACGCAAATACCTGACGCGTTACCGTCAAATACTGACAGTACTGATGAAGTATGGTTTTGTGGACGTCTTCAGCAGGATTCGTGGGGATCGTGTTATCGAAAATCTTCTCAGGACAACCTCACGTGTCCCCGAACGCGAAAAGATAACGAAGCTCTCAAGGGAAGCCCGTCTGAGGAAAGCTCTTGAGGAACTCGGTCCGACATTTGTGAAAGCAGGCCAGATCCTATCCACAAGACCTGATCTGATCAGCCCGGAGTTGATCAGGGAATTTGAGAAGCTGCAGGATGATGTTCCTCCTGTTTCCTTTGATAGTGT
>DAOWJX010000215.1 GCA_030640155.1 Candidatus Aegiribacteria sp.
CATGGAGCATGCCGCTGTAATAGGCCGGGAATTCGATTTCGGTTTTCTGCTGGAAATGACCGACTGGAATGAGGGACAGCTCTTTGACATGATGGATGAGATACTCGGAATGAGATTCCTTTCTCAGGGAGTTGAGGAATCCTTCTGTTTCAAAGAAGATATCATAAGAGAAATCATTTACAGCCAGATGAATGAATCCAAGAGAAGAAGATACCATCTGGATATTGGAGCAAAGCTGTTTGAGGATAATAAGGACTGCCAGGAAAAAGTTGCGGAAGAACTTGCGTTTCACTTCCACAAGGGAGGAGATCAGTTAAAAACTATTCACCACAGCATGATCGCAGGGAACAGCGCAAGAGATTCATATGCCAATCAGGACGCGATCAGGTTCTATACATGGGCTGTCGAAATGCTTGAGAAGACCTCTGAAAACATGACAGAAACGCTTGTTGAGTGCCTGAAGGACAGAGCCGGTGTATATAATCTCGTAGGAGATAACGAGAAGGCCATTGAGGATCTCACCAGGGCAATAGACTGTGCTGGAGAGACAGGAAACAGCGAGAAGGAAGCAGATTGTCTTGTAGCCGCCAGTGCTGTTTTTCAGGACACAGCACAGTATTTAAAGACTAAGGAATTGTCCACCAGGGCACTTGAGATTTACCGGAACAAGAACAACAGATCGGGTGAAGCTCTGTGTCTTATGAATATAGGTACAGTAAACCGTTTTCTGGGCAATTACCATGAGGCGCTGGATTATTTCAGGCAATCGCTGGATGTGTCCTGTGATTCTTCCGATCATTCAGTTGAGATAAAGACACTTACCGGAATCGGAACTACCTATGCCATGCTGGGAGAGTATGATAATGCCCTTGAAAACTACCATGCGTCCAGGGAACTCAGCGAAAGCACGGGAAGTCGTAAATCTCATGCTGCCACACTCAATAACATAGGGAATATCTGTTACTTCAAAGGGGACTACTCAAAGGCTCTGGAGTGCTACAATCAATCGATGGAAACCAACAGGGAGATAGGAAATCGGAAAGCCCAGGCATCGATTCTCAATAATATGGCCGGTTTGAATTACAAGATAGGAAATTATGCCAAAGCTTTGAATAGTTTCCAGGAAGCCCAGCGCATTTCCTCTGATATTGGCGACCGGAAGGCCGAGGCTGCGACTCTCAACAATATAGGAACCGTTCAGATGCATCTTGGTAACAATACAGACGCGATTCCTAATTTCATAAATTCACTTGATATAAGAAAAGAGATAGGTGACCGGAGCGGCGAAGCCGAAGGTTATGCAAATATCGGAGCAGTCCGGCAAAGGCTCGGAGAATATGGTGAAGCACTCGAGTTCTTTGAACATTCACTTCGAATAAGGGAAGAGATTTCAGACCGTGAGGGGCACACAAAGATACTGTGCAACATCGGATGCGTATTTCTGGAAGAGAATGAGAGATTACGGGCTGACGCGTATTTCAGGATGGCCGAAACATTCGCGAGGGAGATCGGTTCAAAACCGCTGCTTGCCTGGGTTCTTGTCTGTCGCGCTCAGTTGAGTTTTGAAGAGGACGATCTCGCCGGTGTGAAGGGATATCTCGATGAGCTTGAAACTCAGCCGGATGAGTTTGAATCAAAAGAGATAAGTGCGGAAATACTTCTCATTTCCAGCAGGCTGTCTGCTAAAGAGGAGAAGATAGAGGACGCGGAATACTGCATGAAACAGTCGATTGAGATTTTCGAGGAGCTTGGGGACGATTATCTGATTGCACGGGCTCTCTACTATCAGGGACTGATGCAGACAGAATCAGGAAGAAAGCCCGATGCTGAGGCAAGCTTTAATAAAGCCAGGAAAATATTCACCAGAATTGAAGCAAACGGATGGCTAACCCGCCTAGCGTCACCGCATAGGGTCAGACCTTGAATCTTGACATTTACCCACGATGATAGCTTAAATGCAATAATATATCTACCAAATTTGATTAATCAAAAAAATTATTGAAACTTCTTCCGGACTGTATCCGTATTCGTTGCAGAGTATGAGTGAAACGTGTATTGTTATACTGGAATAAATGGCAATTTTGTTCTTGTGTTGCTCACAGACAGCACAAGCATCCATCAACTGCCCGGGCTGCTGTGAATCCGAGTGTCCAGGCTGAACAGGAGGGTTCGATGAAATATCCGTTACTGTCCGATGCTGACCTGAAAGCAATAGACGCTCTGAAAGAACATCACGGCGGAGCAGAGAAGATCGTCAGCACAATCAGGAAGATGAGAGATTTCGAAACAAGGAAACGCATCCTTGCCGAAAAGGGCTTCGGAAAAATGATTGAGGAAGCGGAAGTCTATGCTAAGGATTTTCCTCAGGTAGAGGATTTTGAGAAGGAAAACGGAATCA
>DAOWJX010000062.1 GCA_030640155.1 Candidatus Aegiribacteria sp.
ATATCCATCCTTAATAAAATACACTTAGCCAGCCAGCAAATTTTACCATTAGCGGGCTAATTATTTTTAGCTTAAAACAGGTGTTTGTCAAGTGCGTTGTTTGAAGGCAGCATTTCAGTGTCACAAACATCCTGGTTAATTGTATGATTTATACTTTATTGGAGAACTCTGGAACAATTGAGAAAATACCAATACGTCTTTATACTGTTTACTTCAAATTATTTCAATAAGCAGGTTGACATACTTGAAAACACAAAGTAAATTAACATAGGGGTCAGAGTTAATCTGCGAATATTATCAGTTTCCTTTCATGGAATATTGTAGACGCTGGTAAATGTATGCAGATTATCGGCAAATACATTGTTATGTATATTGCCAATTCATTCAAAGAGGAAGGGGTAATAATGACAGATTACATCGAGCAGACAAGGAAGCTTCTCCGGACAGCAGGTAGAAGCCCCAAAACTGCGAACAGCTACCTTTCACATATTCGCCGACTTGAAAACACTTATGGCGATGAATGTGGCAGCCTTGAGGAATCTACTCTCAGGGAGTACCTCGAAGGTCTTGTTGACGAAGGAAAGTCTCTTTCCTACATCAACCAGGCTCAGAGCGCGATCAGATTCATGTACAAACATGTTCTTCAAAAAGATAACCCCCTCCCGGGTCCTGGTCTTATCTCCAAGAAAATACCACTTCATGGAATCTTCAACAGAGATGAGATCAAGAATATTTTTGCCAATGTTCACGAACTGAAGTACAGGCTCGCACTGATGCTTATTTACTCCTCAGGTCTTAGAGTCGGTGAAGCGACTCATCTTCTTAGAAATGCAGTGGACTTTGAGAACATGGTCATCCATGTAAACGACATGGATGGAGAACATTTAAGAGACACTATCCTGGCAAATTCAATCGCTGATATCCTTGAATACTTTATCGAGACAAGGACGGATGATTCTCCCTGGATGTTCCCCGGCAGAGGAAAAACAAGTTGTATTTCCCCCAGAACCATTCAAAGATCATTTGCTGAAGCCATGCTTGCAGCAGGTATAGATAAGCGAGCAACATTGGGATGGCTCAGACACAGCTTCGCGGTTCATATGCTTGAGGATGGAACAGACAGGAAACTCGTCCGCAATCTTCTTGGGATATCGACTCCATCCATGATTACTCCCTACATGAAACTTGCTGAGAAGAGAAGCGCTCTCAGGGTAACAAGCCCTGCGGACAGATTTCTGACCAGAAAAAAGCACTAGCTTCATCCGGCGGGTCGGGATCCTCTCCCGACCCGCTCTCTTACGGGAACTCATAATACTTCTTCAACTCATAGTGCTTCATACAAGGTACTTATCTTATTGTATCCCGCATTAATCAAATGAATACATATATTTCAGTTGTATTAGTGTTTCTTGATTTCAAATCAACTACCGGAAAGGAATCTCATGACATTATCATTTTACTGCTGTGCTGCATTCTGCATTATCGGAAATGCTCTGGCATCATCCAACGATATGCTGCCTCCGGATATACAAACCTGCCCGGTCGAGCTGACCGTTCACGGAGATGTAAGAATCGACGAATACTACTGGCTGAGAGATATCAATAATCCGGCTGTCATCACCTACCTTGAGGAAGAGAACACTTACACTGAGAAGATGCTGGCGCATACGGAGGCTCTCCGTGAGGAACTCTACAACGAAATCCTCGCGAGGATACCGCAGGAGGATGAATCCGTTCCATACTTAAGGAACGGGTACTATTACTATACGGTTTTCGAACAGGACAGCGAGTATCCGCTATACATGAGGAGGGAAGGAAACCTTGAGTCTCCGGAGGAAATGCTTCTTGATATGAATCTTCTTGCGGAGGGCTACTCCTACTTTCAGATCGAGGATATGAGCGTAAGCCCGGACAACCGTATTCTGGCCTTCTCCGTGGACACGATGGGCAACCATCAGTGCACTATCCTCTTCAGGGACCTTTATACCGGAGAGATGCTGGATGACAGGGTTCTGAACGCGTCAGGAGAGATAGCCTGGACAAATGACAGCAGAACGTTCTTCTTCGGGCATCTCGATGACACCAACCGTACCGACAGGATAATGAGAAGAGAACTGGGTAGTACTGATGAGGAGTTAATTCATTTTGAGGAAGATCCAATGTTCTGGCCGTGGGTCTACAGGAGTATATCCGGTGATTTCATATTGCTGGGTACTTCCAGCAGAGAATCCTCAGAGGTTCGGTTCCTGGACACAGACAATCCCAGTGGAGACTTCACTGTAATCCAGCCCAGAACTGAAAACCTCAAGTATTCGGTCTATCCCTCGGAAGAACAGTTTCACATTCTTACAAATTTTGAAGCTGAGAATTACCGCCTGATGACAGCGGATATTGAATCACCCTCGATGGAAAGCTGGGTGGAAGTCATACCTCACAGACAGGATGTTCTTCTTGAAGGCCTTGATATGTTCAGAAGATTCATGGTTCTCTCCGAGAGAAATAACGGCCTTACTATGTTGAGAGTGATCAAACTTGCAGATAACTCTAATCATTATGTGGATTTCGGTGAGGAAACATATTTCGCGAATACATATAACAACTACGAGTTCGATACCGATCTGCTGCGCTTCGGGTATACATCCATGATAACACCCTGGTCCACATTCGATTACAATATGAATACCCACGAAAGTACACTTCTGAAGCAGAGGGAGATCCCGAGCGGATACGACGCATCTCTTTACAATTCGGAAAGACTCTGGGCACCTGCCGGAGACGGCACATTAATTCCAATTTCACTTGTATACAGGAGAGATCTTTTTCATGCCGGGGAGAATCCGATGCTCCTCTACGGTTACGGCTCCTACGGCGCCAGTATTGATCCATCCTTCAATTTTCTCCGACTGAGTCTGCTTAACAGGGGCTTCGTCTGCGCGATTGCTCATGTCAGAGGAGGCCAGGAGATGGGCCGCCACTGGTACGACGATGGAAAACTTCTGAATAAGATGAACACTTTCACCGATTTCATCGATTGTGCAGAATATCTCATCGATGAGGGCTACTGTAATGAAGATCTTCTATTTGCTATGGGTGTGAGCGCTGGAGGTCTTCTTATGGGAGCAGTAGTCAATATGAGACCTGATCTCTGGAGGGGAGTGGTTGCCGGGGTTCCATTCGTGGATGTCGTAACGACTATGCTTGATGAAACAATTCCACTGACAACCAACGAATATGAGGAATGGGGAAACCCGAACGATCCTGTCTACTATGAATACATGCTCGGTTATTCTCCATACGACAATGTCACAGAAACTGATTACCCGGCCATGTTTGTGTATGCAGGGCTGCACGATTCACAGGTTGGTTACTGGGAACCTGCAAAGTGGGTTGCCAGGCTCAGGGATATGAAAACTGACGATAACCCCCTTCTTCTTCACACCGATATGGGATCAGGGCATGTAGGCGCCTCAGGAAGGTTCCAGTGGATAGATCGGATAACCTGGATCTACGCTTTCATTCTGGATCAGACAGGGATTCAGCACCAGGAAACTTGATTTCATACCATTGCCTATACAGTATTTTTTCGAGTCGGATCAACCTGACGGATTGGAATCATGAGACACAGAACAACAGATAAGTTAATGCAGATTGTACCTGAACCTTTCATTCCTTCACGACCCGATTTAATTGCGATGTATCAAAGATGCTGGCAGATCGGTTTGAACAGAACGGAAGAGGGTACACCAGAAAACGGATTCGTTGAACAATACATCGATGCTGCATTTGACAGACGTATTTTCCAATGGGATACATGCTTTTCTGTTGCCTGGGCCAAATATTCCCAGGGAGCACTGCCGAATATAGTCAGTCTGGATAATTTCTACCGCAAGCAGCATACTGATGGAGCTATTGCCGGAGTGATACGCAAATCAGACGGAGCGGATGATCAGAGCAAAGATACCTGCTGGTTTACACGCAACAATCTTTTCTCATGGATTGAATACGAGTACTATTGCCATACAGGTGATGCCTCTCGTATTCCAGTCATACTGCCAATCCTGAAAAAGTATTCTGACTGGACACGACAGAACCGTCGTCATCCTAACGGGCATTACTGGTGGTCAGGATGGGGAAGTGGCATGGATAACTCACCACGAAGTATCGCTGATAAACCTTATCCGCCCTACAGCTGGATTGATTATGACGCAATTGAAGCTCTATCTGCTTACTATTCAATGAAATTGGCTCTGGTTGTAGACGATGAAGATACCTGGCAGGAATTCAAAGCTCATTACGAAGAACTCAAACGGCTTATAAACTCAACCATGTGGTGTGAGGAAGACGGGATATACTGGGATCTGGATAAAGATGATTCATACCTTAAAGTTAAAACCGTGGCTTCGTTCTGGCCTCTCTGGGCACGTATTACTGATGATCATCAAGTTGAAAAATTAGTATCCCATCTTAATGATCCACATTCGTTCAACAGGAAACACAGAGTACCGACTCTGTCCGCCGACCATCCGGAATACAAAAACACCGGTCACTACTGGCTGGGTAGTATATGGGCACCTACCAATCACATGATTGTAAAGGGATTATCAGCAAATAACCGTCATCAACTGGCCAGAGACATCGTCTGCAATCATCTGGACAATATTGCAGCAGTCTTCGAGGATACCGGCACTGTCTGGGAAAACTATTCTCCGGAAACCGAAGAGCCGGGCAACCCGGCAAAACCTGATTTCGTTGGCTGGTCGGCTGTCGGTCCGATTGCCCAACTGATTGAAAATTATATCGGTATTACACTGGATGTTCCTGCAGATACAATTCACTGGAATCTGCTTTCTCCGGAGGAAATGGGAATCCGGAATATTCGATTTGGTGATTCTCACGTTGAAATTGTCTGTGACCGGAGAAACTCAATTGAAGACCCAGTTGATATCACTGTAGAAACATCAAAGTCATTCAATCTCAGAATTAACAGCGGGAAGAGAATCGAAACCAGGAAGATCGAACCGGGAACACGGAGATACAGGATATAACCATTGGTGAAAAGGTGAGACTCGTGTTTGATGTCAATGCCGGGGAAGTATCCTTATGTAATTTCTGCCGGATATTACTTCGGTCGTCTTAGATCCATTTCTTCTTTCTGAAAAATAAAAGCATTACTATGCCTATCAGCAGCATAAATCCAAGTATCGCATAATAGCCTAACTTCCAGCCGATCTCCGGCATATATCTGAAATTCATCCCGTAGACTCCGGAGATGAAAGTCAGGGGAATGAAGATCGTAGCTATGATAGTAAGGACTTTCATTATCTGGTTCATTCTGTTACTCACGCTTGAAAGGTACATGTCGTGCATCCCGGATATGATGTCCCTGTAGGTTTCCACAGTATCTATGACCTGTATGGTATGATCATAAAGGTTCCTTAGGAAAACCACAGTCGGTTTTCTGACAAGATCTGATCCGCTCTTCTCCAGAAGCGAAATTTCTTCCCTCAACGGCCAGACGGTTCGCCTCATGAAAAGCATGGCCCTTTTGAATCTGTGAATCTTTGATACATTATCAGGATTCGGCTCCATGAAGACCTGGTCCTCAACTTCCTCTATCTGATCTCCGATAGTCTCGAGTATCAGGAAGTAGCTGTCAACCACAGCATCAATAAGAGCATACGCGAGATAATCAGCCCCTGCTCTGCGGATCCTTCCCCTGCATCCCCTTATCTGCTCTCTTACAGCGTCGAAAACATCCCCTGGCTTCTCCTGGAAAGTAATAACGTAGTTTTCTCCAAGAATCATACAAACCTGTTCTGTTTCCATGCCCGTATTGATATCGGAATAGCTCAGCATCTTGAGCACGATGAACAGATAGTTGTCAAAATCCTCGAACTTCGGCCTCTGCATGGTATTGACGATATCCTCGACTGTCAGGGAATGAATGTTGAAAAGTTCCCCGATCTTCTCGATAGCCCCTGTATCATGAATGCCTTCAATGTTAATCCAGACGACATCAGAGGACTTGCAGAGATCGGCGCATTCCTTTGGAGTTGAATTTTCTTTTTCTTCGTGCAGGTTCTCGTTGTAGCGTATATAGGATACCCTGACCTCCTCCATTTTTCTCCTGCCGATGAAAAGGGGAGTTCCCGGCGGCTGACCGGCCTTTTCATGCGCCCTGTAGGAGTATTTTATTCTTTCAGCCATACGGGACTCCCTTCAATAGAACTAAGACAACAGTCGGACAAGCTTTCAGTATAATGCTGTCCACATGAATTTGCCAGACCTGTTGGTGATAGATATTATGTAAATCCAATTTTAAGTGTGGATTTACATAATTTGCATGGCTGGTGTAAAATTTCTGTTGTAATCGGGAACACACAGCAGAAACCAGGTTAAGCGGGGACACGCAGCAGAGCCTGCATGTCCCCGGATGCTCAGTCTCGTTTTATGTAGTGAGTATGAAGAAGCTCGTGGGATTTGTGCCCCAGGGGTTCCTTCAGGAACTCCGCATAGAGCAGCTGCACTTCAGGGTTGGCGTGTGATTTGCGGAAATGCAACGCAGCGTCCTCAGCGTAAATGGACTCCGTTCTCTTCTGCCTTATCTCCGGACTTGTAGGAATGGGCTGACCGCCGCCACCAAGACATCCACCCGGGCAGGCCATTATCTCGATGAAATGGTAATCCGCTTCACCGGCCCGGACCTTATCCATGAGTATCTTCGCATTGGCAAGTCCATGAGCAACCGCTACTTTCAGAGTAACCCCGGCCAGGAATTCGAAACCGGTG
>DAOWJX010000196.1 GCA_030640155.1 Candidatus Aegiribacteria sp.
CCAGCTTCTGTCCATTCCTGCTGAAGCGCTCCAGAAAGTCTCTTTTTCCTCATCAGGAGCATCCTCGCAGAAAACCGCGGTTGAAACAACCGCAAGTTCAAGCCATCCGGTAGCTTCACCAATAACTCTGTTAAGACTTCCTCCCAGCATAAGATTCTCTCTGAAACATGCTGCGAGTAGAACAGCATCGGTCTGGAGCAGGTAGAAACGCCCTCTGAGCCAGCCTCCGCTTTCCCTGAAGTGCGCATTCTTCCCGAATACCCATCCGGCATCCAGTTCTGACATCATGCCAATGGGAAAGGTAGACCTTATTGCGTCCACGCCAACCCGGTATTCCGTGTCGATAGTTCCGTACTGGAATGGTGCGATGAAATCGATCGGACTGACTGATTTTGACACTCCCCAGTAGATGGCCTGCCGTCCCATCGCAAGGCTGGAAAAGGGGAGCCTGAAACGAATACTGAGCCTGTCCAGGTTCTGCAGGAGGCTGAAGGATTCAGTACCCTTCCATTCGGATGGGAGGATACGCTCGTCGAGGTCGCTGATGCGGAAAGGAGAAATGCCTTCTGATGAGCCTTCGAAAGCCGGGTCACCTGCCGTCGGGCAGATCATGTACGAGAGATCCAGCCTGGTGCTTCCCATACGCTGTGACAGCATCAATCTCAGAGGAACCTGAGACAGGAACCGCAGAGAGGACTCCGCCCCGGGTACATCGATAAGATCAATTCCGGGCTTCAATGAACCGGAGATACTGCATGCTTGAAGCTGTCCTGAAAAAGGCAGAAGAATCAACAGAAGTAGAATTCCTGATAGGAAGGGTTTCACTCGTATTCCTCCGGGGGGTTGTTCTCGTCCAGTTTGCCGTCCGTGAGAACAACCAGCTTTTTCGCTCTCTTCATTACTATCTCGTCGTGTGTTGAGAAGAGAAAGGTCATGCCGGTGTCCTCATTCAGCTGCCGCATCAAATCCAGCAGCGATCCGCTTGTCTTTGAATCCAGATTTGCGGTTGGTTCGTCCGCTATGACAAGAGAAGGTTCTGAGACCATGGCACGTGCTACAGCGACTCTCTGCTGCTGACCCCCGGAGAGTCTTGAGGGAAGTCTCTGAGCATAGTCATCGAGACCGACCTTCTCCAGAATGCTCATGACCCTGCTGTGCCGTTCCTCCTTAGGTACTCCCTGAAGCAGCATGATGTACTCGACGTTCTCCTCGACAGTCAGTACGGGAAACAGGTTGTACGCCTGGAAAACAAACCCGATATGATCCCTCCTGAAATCGGAGAGTTCATTACCACTCATTTTCGATAACAGTCTTCCCGAGAGCCATACTTCTCCCTCAGTGGGAGTATCGAGGCCGGTTATCACGTTGAGGAAAGTTGTCTTACCGGAGCCGCTCGGTCCTATAATGGCGGTAAATTCTCCTCTCATCAGCGTATAGTCAATTCCCCGTACTGCGTGAACAGGCACTCCTGAATCATCGTATGTTTTTATGACACCCTTTGCTTCGATTATTTTCTCATTAGTCATATTCTTCTCCATGTCCTTAAAGGCTTTTTCTCATCGCTTCGGCAGCGTTCAGTCTTCCTGCATGGATACCGGGATAGATTCCAGCAGCTGTTGTCAGGAGGAGCGTGAAGAATGGGTATATCCAAATACCGCTCCATTTCAGAGTCGGATGAATTGCGCTGTCGAATATTACGCCGGAAACCTCTATGTTGCCAAAATCGATACCGGTTTTCGACGTGATCCAGATGATCGTCAATCCCATGATTGAACCGAGGATCATGCTGATCACGGCAAGCCAGAATGCTTCAAGGATTACCATGATGCTGATCGTACCCTGTCTTGTGCCGACAGCCTTCATCACGCCGAACTCGTAAATCCTCTCGTAGACTGACATGAAGAGGGAATTCACGATTCCGAAAACTACAAGGCCAAACAGGATTACAGCTGTTATCACAATGCTCATCTTTGTCATATTGAGCATCGCCTTTACCTGTGTGGCCAGCGTTGCCCAGCCCTGGGCTTTATTCCCGCAGACAGAGTAATTGCTCCAGAAATGGAGCGATTCATCCATTCCCATTTCTGAATCAGGAAAGCGTATTGCGATTTCATGGAATCTGCCTTCGAGACCAAGCATGCTTCCGGCCGTATTGATATCGATGAAAGCGGTATATCTGTCGAGATCATCACTTCCGAAATGGCAAATTCCCGTTACGAAGAACAGATTACTGGATAGCCCGCTGTCCGCTTCCGCAGCGGTGATAACTATCAGGTCTCCAATACCTGCGTTCAGATCCTCTGCGAGCTTATATCCTATTATCAGATCGGTGCTGTCCCCGCTGAAGTAGCAACCGGAATCTACGGCGGTCTCCAGCATGGAAACTGTTGGTTCGGTCTCCGGATCAATACCTATCATTGTGACCGGTTTCATCTCCATTGTGGATTGGAGAGATGCAGGGGAGATAATGCGTAAGGTGAAAGCATCAACTATAGAATCTGTTCTCAGCATTTCTGTAATTGAATCGGGTTCATTGATGGTCAGAGTTATTCTTCCGGTCTCTCTGAAACCTTCTCTGTGGATCTGCGCATCACCCATCCATGCGTTCGTGGTTTGATCTATCATATGGTCGGTCATGCCGATCATCAGGGTATCGGTAAACATCAAAGCAGCCAGGCCGAGGCCGACGGCCAGGCCTGTGATTACCGTCCTTCTCCTGTTCTTCCAGACACTGCGCCAGGCGAATTTCACAAGTATTCCAAACATTTTACACCGTCCTCAGCGCTTTTGCCGGTTCTGTATGAGCAGCGTTCAGGGCGGGGATCCAGCTTACGATAGTAGCTGTCAGCATCACACAGATGGCTGGTATCCAGTAGCAGTCGGGAGAGATCGATGCGATCATCTCGCGGAAGACAGCACCCCCGTAATCAAGGGGGGGGTCAAGTACAATTCCGTGCTTTGAGAGGAAAAGCAGGCCGGCTGTGCTGATAATGCTTCCGAGCAGGATACTGATGAAGCCCATTATGTTCGCCTCGAGCATTATCATCCGGACTATGAAGCCGGGTCTGGTTCCCATTGCCTTCATCACTCCGAATTCCCGCCTCCGTTCGAGAACCATCATGAGCACCGTGTTCAGAACACCCATGGCTGCGACGAGCACGATAATGAAGATCATTACCTCCAGGCTTGATTCATCAGCTTTCATCCCGTTGTAGAACTCTTTCGCGAATACTTTCCAGGAATCCGTCTCCAGATTCCTGCCGCTCAACCTTCCGGATATTGTTGCTGTAAGGTCGTCAACCTCGTCGAGATTTCGCGACAGGACAGCTATCTCGTGTGCTTCACCCTCCAGAGCGAACAGATTCTGCGCATCGAGCAGTGTAATGTAGCTGGTTCTTCTGTCGATCTGTGTATTCCCGGTGCTGACTGTCCCGACCACGACGTATCTCTTGTCCGCTACTGCTCCGTTTGCTGTCTGGGAGAGGAGTATCAGCGAGTCACCGACGGATGCTTCAAGTGTTATCGCAAGTTCCTTTCCCAGAAGGATCTGACCTGTAGAGGAGAGAGAGGTATCAGCATCGGATACAGTGAGCATTTCACCCTCTAAGATCTGAGCTGAGAACCCGGTCGCTTCCTGCTCCCTGGTTGGGTCTATGCCGATCACTGACGCTGCTGCTGAACTGGAAAAGACATTACTCGACTGCCCGGCTGGCCTGAGTGCAAGAAGAGCCCCCGTATATATCCGCGGCGCCCATGTACGAACGTCAGGGAGTGAATCCAGAATTGAACCAACCTGCTCGAAATTATCGATAGTACTGTATATGGATTGGTCAGCAAGATAACCTTCATGGTGAACCTGTATCTGTCCGGTTCTGTTGTTTGTGAAGAAAAGAATAATACTGCTGTACGATCCGTTCATCCATCCTATCGAAAGTGAGGAAAGCACGAATCCACCGGTCATGGTCATCAGCGTGAGGACTGTTCTCCTTTTCTGACGAAAGATGTTTCTCCATGCAAGCTTCGGCAGCATTTTACGGATTTCCTCCACACTGAAGATTACTTAGTGTAAAGATGCCGGAATCGATTCCCTGGTTGAATTCCGCATGCGACCAGGTGATGGTCGTACTCTGTCCCTCCCTGTTGGTCGGGACTACTTCCATGGTCGCAGGGATCGTTCTGCCTCCCATATCCTGGATATCGGAGAATGTCACACTCTTTATCTCGTTCCCGTGCTGATCGTAGTAGTGCTCCCAGAGGGGAATATTGTCGTCCGCTCTAACCGCGCAGATTATGCTGGACCACACTACGGCTGTCGATGGTTTCGGAACAAGCCTTATGTAGAGAACGCCGTCTTCCGGTGTTCCCGTCAGAGCGGTGTCAGCAGTGTATTCGTAAGTATAGTCAGTAGCGTAGGTGATCTCTTTCACAATATCGTTGTTGGTGATGTCTGAGCCCATCCAGGAACCTGTCATCATGGATGGCGGGACACGAACGGTACTGTTCGTGTTGGGAAGGTAGTTCCACATCTCTGTTCCGATGCGGAGGGTGGCCATCCCGGCTTCCCGTGCCGGGGAAAGTATGCTGATGAAGGTTTTGTCGGATCCCTCTGACCAGGCTTTCATGGTGAGAGTTCTCTCCCAGTGAGGGGTAACTATGTGCATGGACATCTCCGCAACGCTGTCATCGCTTCTGTAGAGACGGTCCAGTGCTGTGATGACATCATCTATATCAGGCTGACACCATGCAACAACGCTTGAAAGAAACATTACGAGTAATGTTGTGAGCATCAATCCGTGTTTCATCTATTTATTTCCTTCCGGCAGGAGGCCTCTGCTGAATGTACGAAGCATCTTCTTCAGAGACGTTCGCGTCTGATCTATCGTTCTATCCTCGTCAGCGGCGAACCACAGCACAGTCATGGTCACTATCCCATAGATGGCCAGGGCAGCATGCTGTATATCCGTATCGTCCCTGAGTTTTCCGTTTACCAAGAGATACTCGAGCCTTACTGCCAGATCATCTATGAACGCTAAGTCCTGCTTCATAAGTCCGGCAGTCAGATTCTTCTCGTTGTATGCCGCACCAATCAGCTCCCTCATGAGGCTTTTGGGGTAGCGGGTGAGATTCAGAACGAATCGGTCGATCAAGGTGAAAAGAGTATCTTCCACTGTCCTGGTTCCACCGTTCACAGGTATTGAATCGGTTACAGAAGCTGTGTCCAACTCCGTGAGTCCGAGGATGATCGCGTTCTTGGAGTCGAAGTAGTTGTAAACCGTTCCGACGGCTACTTCAGCCGTTGAAGCGATGTCCTCGATGGTCGTGTTTCCGAAACCATTGCTGAAAAACAGCTTCCTTGCCGCATCGAGAATGGCGATTCTTGTTCTTTCCTTTTTCAGTTCTCTTAATTTCATTGAATGCCTTTCAAACATGAATGTATTCATAATTATAATACATTCATATTGTATATCAAAATCGTGACATCCAGGCCGGGAGTTAGTAAAAGCGATTATATTGCGTGTCTGAATGACAGAGTTATGAAAACAGAAGACACTGGAAAGTATCCTGATGAACAGTGACCGCAGGCGCCCCGATTCCTACCGGCAGATCATTGCTGTTTCGCTTCCAATCATAGCCGGGATGGCTGGCAGAACGATAATGATGTTCTGTGACAGGCTGTTTCTCGCCCGGCACAGTCAGCTTGAGCTTCAGGCAGCTCTGCCGGCGGGAATTCTCAGCTTTACTCTGCTCTGCATTTTTTACGGTACCGCCGGATACTCAAGCACATTTGTCGCTCAATACTTCGGAGCAGGCGACAGAGATGGATGTTCAAAAGCATTCGCCCAGGGGCTGTTTCTGACAATGTTCTGTGCTCCATTCCTTGCTCTTATGTCCATTCCGGGAAGTTTCCTGCTCGACCTGTCCCAGCATGTCCCCGAGGTTCTCGCCCTTGAAAAGACTTACTTCAAAATTCTGATGTTCTCAGCAGCTGGGCCTGTGTTTACTGTAGCCGCGGCTGCATTCTGGAATGGACGGGGGAAGACCGTTCCCGCCATGCTGGCAGTGCTTGCGGGTGCAGGATTAAACATCCTTTTGGATTACCTAATGATATTCGGTAAAATGGGTTTCCCCGAGATGGGGATAAAGGGAGCCGCAATAGCCACCGCCATTTCATCGTTTGTTCCTGGTACCATTCTTACAATAGCGGCATTTTCGGGCAGAACAGCCCGCCGGTATAGAACGAGAGAGAATTTCAGGTTCTCCCGCAAGCTTACAGGCAGAATCATCAAGTTCGGCTTTCCTGCAGGTCTTCAGATCTTCATGGATGTAGCAAGCTTTACAGTTTTTATCTTTATAGCCGGTCGACTGGGCGCATTGGATTTCACCGCGAACAATCTTGCATTCAGCGTGTATAATCTGGCATTCAACCCGCTGATGGGGTTCAGTTTTGCTACAACGGTAATAGTTGGAAGATGCATCGGTATGGGTAAGACCAAGATGGCAGTCAGGGCCACCAGACGGACTTTTCTACTTTCTCTGTACTATTTCATCCCCCTGGCCGTTACTTTCGTACTGTTCCCGGGGTTCTACACTCGTATTTTTTTCAGTCCGGATTCCGTTTTTGGAATTGAAGAGCTTTCAGCTACCACAGCGAAGCTCCTTCTGATTTTGGCGGTCTGGGGGGTGTTTGACGCGGTGAGTCTGATATTCAGCGGCGCGCTCAGAGGAGCAGGTGATACGAAGTTTGTCGTATGGGTTTCAAGTCTTTTTGCCTGGTTCTTCTGGATTCCAGGAGTTCTGTACCTGTATTCGGTTCGGAATGCAGGCATTGTCCCACTCTGGGGTTTTACAAGCATCTATGTAGCAATCCTCAGTGTGATTTTCCTCTCCCGCTTCCGATCAGGAAAATGGAAGAGCATTGATCTCCTGGGCAGGTCCTGAAGCCAGTCTGTGACTATATCAATGAGATAACATCGTGAATTTTCATGGCGATGCTGCCTGTCTGGAGTCGATATTGACTGGCTTCATGATTCTGTATACTATATAATTACAGATAGAGGTGAATTATGAAAGCATTCACTGCCATACTCTTCTGCGTCAGCTTTGCATACAGTCATACGATCATTACCACCTTCGATGTTCCCTACGGTTACATTAGCGGTCTGGCCACTGACGATAATCTGGTCTGGGCAATAGACTCAATTACCGGCTCTATTTACGGGTTCGACGGATGGACCGGCACAATGGAAGAAAGTTTTTCTGTCGTTGGGACAGGTTCACCTGTAGGTTTGGCTTACGTCGACAGTCTGCTCTACTATGCCGAAAGCGGCACTGCGACCCTGCATGCTATGAACACGAACGGTAACTACATTGGCAGCTGGGACCTTTCGGGATTGGAAGTTCAGAGCATCACCGGTCTGGGATGGGAGCATGCTGATGACAGGAACGACACGGGTCTTCTAATCGGAGATATTGGTTCCCATATCATCTGGAAGGCGCATCCAATCGGTTTGTTCACAGAAGCCGATACTCTGATCGTACTGCCGGACACACTCGACTTCCATGATATCTCAGGAGGTTTCTACGATGAGGGTGGATGCTGGATCGCATGTGAATCATCAAATCCTTATTACAGGATGCAGTACTGGACTGAGTGGGGTCTTTTTGAAACGGCCTACTATGATTTCTCGTCTACGTGCGGGGTCGCCCAGTACATGCCCTACTACTGGGATCACATCTGGGTAAGCGTTCCCTCTGAACTGAAAGTCTACCTTGACTGGTACGGTATGGGAGTGGAGGATGACACCAATGCCATGATCGATGCAGGTCTCCAATGTTCGGAGAATCCTTTCAGTCATAGCGTGAACATCACACTTGAGGGGTTGTCAGAAGGTGCGAGCATCAGGATAATGGATGTTACCGGAAGAACCATTCTGGAATCGCAATTCGACGGTAGCTTCACCTGGAACGGTGAGTCTGCAAAGGGAATTTACCTGTCTTCAGGATGCTACTTTGCTACAGTAATCCTGGAACATGGTGAGGCCGACTCGATCAGGCTGGTGCTACTTCGGTAGGATCGTTTCAGATCAGGAGAGATAGTATCACAAGCCTGTCTCAGGTAGGCACGAGTTAGCCAGGCAATTCATATATCGTCTACTATGGGACCTGCGGTTTGCGTGTTATTCTTTCGACATTGTTGAACAAATAGGGGCGGAGAGAAAAATATGGTCAGAATTCCAGCTGTATCAATGACTTCAGTACTCGTTGTCTTCATTCTATCATGCGGAGAGTCACAGGAGGAAGCGGCGCCAGGTGAAGGCTGGCAGGTGGACATTCAGTGGCTTGCCGATTCGTTTCCGGAACTGCATTACGACCCTTTCATGTACGAGCCGGAAGACAGCCTTCAGAGCCGTCTCGACAGGCTTGAACAAAGCCTTGACAGCCTCAGCGATATGGAAACGGTTATGGAGCTTACCCGTGTGCTGGCCTCAATGCGGTGCAGTCACACAGGTATTGCATTCTGGGAATATGGCGACTGGATTGCCTATCCCATTTCCGTAATGTGGCTGGACGACGGGCTCTTTGTCACTGCAATTGATGCTGAATATTCGGAGCTTATCGGTTCAAGACTCATAGAATACGGAGACAGACCAGCTGTTGAAGCCGCTGCTGCAATGACTGAAATGTTCCCGGCAACTAACGAAGTAGCCCCTAAAACCAGAGCGGAAAGCTTCATGATGATGGCTCATCCCATGGAAGCTCTGGGTTTCGGAGATGCTGACTCAACTGTTTCATTTACGTTCCTTGAAGCAACAGGGGATACCGTCATTACTCATCTTGAGGTTGCTGATCAATCCGATGCTGATATGGAGAGTTTTCATTATTCCGAATCGGTCACTCTGCCCCTGTGGCTTGGTTCCGACGATTTCTACTGGCACCGTTATCTTTCCGAAAGAAGAATACTCTACTGCGCATACAGTTCATGCACCCTGATGAATGATTATCATATAAGCGATTACGTGGATGATCTCAGAGAACTTACGGATTCCGAACCAGTTGATGCCGTAGTGGTGGACCTCAGAAGAAACTCCGGCGGCAATTCACTTGTGGCCGCGCCGCTGATAAACTGGCTTCAGGAACTGTCTGAACAGGGGGATATCCGGCTTTATCTGATAATAGGCCGGTGGACTTACTCATCAGGTATTCTCAATGCCCTTGAGATAAGAGCGATTCCCGAAGTAACTGTATACGGAGAGAATACCGGCGGAGCCCCGAACCATCTCGGTGAAGTAATGACTACTCAACTTCCATGGTCAGGATTGTCCGTAGGCTATCCGACAAAGTATTTCCAGAGAGTGGAAGGCGAAGGATCCACGATGAGACCGGAAGTGTACGTACCTATGAACTCCGGAATGCTCTTTGATGGTGAAAACAGCATACTGGATGCTATATACGAAGACCTTGAAAATAGCTGAAACTGGAAATAGGTATACTGTCCCCGGATGTTCTGGTTCTTGACTGTGTGTTATTTAAGTTGATAGTGTAAAACAAAGGAATTTGAAGAAAGATATAGAGCCCACACAATCATGTTGTCTGACATGTTAGGAGACCATCTGATGGAACAACAAACAAATGCCAAGAGAAATTATAAGGATGATCTGATTCGCGGAGCTTTCATGATATTGTTCTTTGTAGCAGCGCGATTTGTAGGCGTTCTTGTAGCTTTAATAACCCTGTTCCAGTTCCTATGCGTTCTGATTGCGAGTAAGCCAAACGACAACGTCAAGCATTTTGGCAAGAATCTGAGTCTCTACGCTGCTGAAATTATTCAGTTCTTATCCTACAACACGGACAGGAAACCCTGGCCATATTCGAAATGGCCTGAGGAAATACCGTTGAATCCAGAACCTGCAGTGGAATAGAGTGGATTATAGTGATACCATTGAGTTTTTACAGGAGACAGGGGATGATGCCGATTTGTATAACTATGATGGGAGAGATCTAGATCTCTGATTTGAAGGGAGAAAGTACGATGCGGGATAAGGTCAAAGAAATATTATCGAATCCGGAGTCGAAACAGATCGTTCATGAAGCCTTCTCCGGAGGCTGTTTCAATAAGTGCTGGACGTTGATCGAGAAAGCGGACCGATCACCTGAAGATGTGGAAGATATGCTTCTTCTCGCGCAGGCATCCCTGTGGCACTGGAAGCAACGCAACGATTGTACTCCGATGAACCTGTCAGTTGCGTACTGGCAGTTGTCAAGGGTATATGCCCTTGCTGAAAACTACGATCAGGCCCGGCTGTTCGGGAACAAGTGTCTTAAAGTCAGCAAGGATAACAAGATTCCCCCGTTCTACGTTGGTTACGCATACGAGGCGCAGGCGCGAGCTGAAGTCCTTAACAAAGACTTCAAAGCTGCCGGAACCTGCCTTGAGAAAGCTGAGAAAGAGCTTGCCGAAGTAACGGACAAGGATGAAAAAGGATTCCTGGAGACCGATATCGCGGAACTGAAGAAGGCGATTCAGGATTAGACATTAACCCTCAGATTAGACTAGGAGATCTGTCCAGGCTTCGATCAGATCATCTGTGTATCGATCGACGGAGAAGTCTTTAAGTACTTTTTCTCTTCCACAGGTAGCAAGAGCTTCTGCCAGACCGGGATCAGTGAGCAGCTTTTCGATCGCGTCCGCAAGTTCTTCATGATCTCCCGGTGTGGTAAGGAGTCCATTTACGCCATCTTCTATCAGCTCTGGTATACCGGTAAGTTTTGTGGAAATTGCCGGGACACCGATTCCCATTGCCTCCATGAGAGCAACCGGAATTCCGTCCATATCTCCATTCGGAGCTTCTACGGACGGAAGAACGAAGATGGTAGATGTTGAAACCGCTTCCAGTACTTCATTTGACGGCATCAGACCCCTGAATTCCACGATTCCATCGAGTTTGTATTCACTAACCGCTTTTCTGAAATACTCCAATCTATCCCCCGCCTGGTCGGTTCCGGCAATAATGCACTTGAAACTGATGTTTCTCTCGTGGAGAGTTCTGCAGGCTTGAAGGAGCACTTCCACGCCTTTTTTCGGTACGAGTCCGCTTGCAACGCACATTACAGTCGGTATACCTGAACTGGATTGTTCATGATCTGGAAGGGACCTCGGTTCAAGACCAAGATGTGTGACTTTCAATTTATTATCCGGAAAATCTCCAAAACGATTCGTGAGGAAAACTCTGTTGAAGTGTGAGATTGTGAATACTGTCTGCGCGTTCTTCAGCAGTTTGGCAAGTCTTTCATTACTCTTTGGTACAAAAATATCCTGGGCGTGAGTTGTAACGGAAAATGGAATATCCAGAAGTGTTCCCGCCCACATTGCTATATGCGCTGCATCCTTCGCGAAGTGAGCATGAAGGAGGTCCGGTTTATCGCTGAGTGCGTTCCGGGCATACGCCGCCCCTGCGAGGAAATATCTGAGTGTACCGGATAGAAGGGCTTTAAAAGCATAATGCGTGAATCTGAACGGCATTCTTAGAAAAAGCGGGAAAACCTCTGGTAATGACTCCTTTGCAAGCGGCAGAATTGGAAGCCTGCACCAGTGCAGCGGCAGATCCCTCGAAATGAGAATATCCGGATGCTTCAATCCGTCCTCCGGCAGGACTTTATCCCAGAGATTGGAGTCAGGAGAACCTGGAGGCAGATGGATGCTTATCGAAATATCTTTTACCGCGAGAGCCGCTATCTCCCTGGCAACATATGTGGGCAGGAAATCAAGCAGATATGCAATGTTCATATTTCCATTTCCTGATCTCCGGAGACTATTCCGTCCAGAAATGCTCCGAACCGTTTCATGATGTTTCTGGCGTTGAATATTTCTTCCATGGCTTTTTTTCTGCGTGTTCCGTGAAGTTTGTTCTTCCTCCAGTCTCTAAAAACCTCTTCCAGGGTTTCCGCGAATCCTTCGGGGGAAGGCTTAGCTATGTAACCCGCTTCCAGGATTCGTACGTAGTTCGTCATGTCACCTTCAGGCGCAATCGCGAATATCGGTTTCCCGGTTCTGAGGTATTCAGCAAGCTTGGATGAGTTTTTAAGTTCCGCACCCGGAATGCTGCCAAGGCTTGCAAGAAGAACATCAGATTCAATCTGGCAGCGGGGCACATCTTTGAATGGAACAGTATCGATCAGTTCAAGGTTTGAAGACAGCTTGATCGTTTTCAGAAGATCGTAGTGTTCGGACTCCTGTTTACCTATAAGCCTGATTTTAACCGGAGCATCAGGATATCTGTCAAGGAATATCCGAAGCCCTCTGTAAATATTAACGGGCGACTGAGCGCCGAAAAAATTGCCGGTGCATGTTATGAGCAGGAAATCCCGTTCGGGGGGATCGCCCTTTGCGGGAAGTTCCTGTTCGGGGCTGTACCCGTTCTCAACAACATGTGTCGGAGGGCAGGCAGTTCCGTAAGTATTCTCGAAATATCCCGTTGAACCGGGAGTTGTTGCAGCGATGCCATCAGCGTGCTCGACGACGTATTTCTCCAGCATTGATTCGATCCGCAGGTTAAGTCTGTTCGGCCATGAAACATTGGAATCGTTAAGCCACAGGTCTCCAAAGAATGGAATAAACGGGATTCCCGCTATCCGTGCTATCACCCCCGCGATGATATGCATCGAGTGATGCGGACCAAAAGAAACTATTACTTCAGCCTTCGTCTCTTCCGCAAGACGTAATCCGGCAGGTACAACAAAAGGAAGCCAGGTAATAAGCCTGTCCGGAACGAGCACATAATCCCGCAGAAATTTCAGCAGAGGGTTATTGCTTGCCGCTATCTGCAGAGACGCCGGTTCTGTATTCGAAGGGGAAGTGCGTGATTTTCCGGAAATGCGGGTTCGGAGCTTTCCGGCTATCAGGGTAAGATCAGGATGGTAGACCCTTGTAACATCGAGATATTCAGGAAGCATGTCTTCGAGTGTAGGGTCGAACGGCAGCCCTCTTGGATTACTGACTGTTATCGGCACCATTTCCCAGCCGGCCTCGGGCATATACCTGGAAACATTCATGATTACAGGAGTCGCGCCGCTGGTAAGAGGTGGAAAACTGCTTGCCAGAAATAGAAACTTCTTCATACTGACAGCTCAAGGTGCAGATAAACGGATTGCTTCCCTGGTCGGGGATTCTCAGGCATTTTCAGACCTGCTTACCTCTTCTATGAGTGCATTCTCCAGAGCTTTCGATTGCTCGACGACAGAGTAGCGCTTTGACATCCCGGCCGCGGTACCGCAATCTCGAATGAAAATCTCCGGCGCGGCAGCAACTTCAAGAATTCGCTCCATCCAGCTGTCAACATTGTTTGAATAAACGATCAACCTTGATTGAAAACCTACCGCTTCAGGCAGGCCTCCATATTTTGAAACCAGGACTATCCTGCCATGTCTCAGGGCTTCTACCGCGACCCGTCCGAACGGCTCATTCCATAAGGATGGAACTAGAACCAGGTCAGCATTACAAATGAATTCTACGGTGTCTGAAACCCAGCCGGACCTCGTAAGGTTCCCATCGATTTCAACGCCGCCGGGCCTGATTTCAGAATCACCCACCGCAAGAAACTGAACAAGCGGCATGCGCTCTGCGAGAGACTGAAAGATTCCAAATCCCTTCTTTTTCGAAGTGCCCACCATACAGATACTCTTTATTTCAGCAGGTACATGAAACTTTTTCTGGGGACACTCTATCGGTGGATAAACAACATAAACAGGAGGGTCCGGGAATAACTCTACGCATTTTTGAGCCATATATTCGCTGTTCGGCAGCAGAAATGTTGACCTGTTCAACGCTGAACCGCGGTATTGACCGATGACTAACTTTTTGATCCAGCACTTCAGGCGATGTCTGAAATCACCTGCACCCTCTTCTGTGAAGTTTTCATATGCTCTTACAAACGTACCGACCGGTATACCGTTATCCTGACCTATCTTTAGAGCTGCAGGCAGAGCGATGGTACCTGCAAGGACCAGTTCCGCGTTCAATTTTTCAGCCAGAAATCTTGCGTAATGTCTATAGGCGAGTATTCCAAACAGTCTTTTCCCCACACCTCCCGGTGCGCGGCTGGAAACATCGTAAATACTGACTCCGTTTTTATCCTGTCCCCATAAACCGGTGCCATGTGCCGAAATCACAAAAACTTGATGGCGCTGTGCAACCTCGGATAACAGCAGACGATTGGATATTTCACCGCCGCCAACAGGACCGTTATAGTCAGCAAGCCTGAATGCGGGTGAAAGTACAAGAATTCTCATCATATTCGTATTCTAATTCAATACTGAGCCGGAGTACTCACGATCTGACAGTTTCATGTACAGATCAACCAGTTTCTTTTCTTCAACAGGCCAGTTGTATTGTTCAAGAGTAGCCTTTCTTCCCCGAATTCCCATCTGTCGCATATCATCCGGTGAGCGAATCAGCCCTCTTAATCCTTCTGCGATTGCCTGCGGACTGGAGGAATCAACCAGTATTCCGCAATTGTGTTTGTTAATTATTCGTGCCATTTCGGGGAAGTCACTGGCTATCACGGGCAAACCCGCCATCATATATTCGTACAGTTTGTTTGGCAGAGAATAGTAATGGTTGAGACATGTATTCTCAAAAAGGATCAGACCGGCGTCTGCTGATACCGTTACTTCCGGGAGAGCTTCAGAAGGAACGGGTGGAAGAATGAAAACAGTGTCCTTCAGATTCATTTCGCTGCGCATTCTGTGCAGCGTTCCCTGCCAGGCATCATGACCTATTATGACAATAGCGATGTTTTCGTTCCTGAGGATGGAAGCGGCGTCCAGCAGTTTATCCAGTCCTCTCTCAGGGCAGATGACTCCCTGGTAAAGCATTATCGGAACAACTGCCGGGATAGCGAGTCTATTCCGGAGATAGGAACTCCCCGGCAGTTCTCTGATTGGATCCGTACTGTTTTCTATAATAACCAGATTGCTGATTGAAGGATACTTTTCTTTCATTACCCCACCCCTGGAAGGTGTTACCGCGATAACGGCATCCGTTTTCGGAATGAGTTTCTTCTCTGTGATTCTGTAACGGAACCGGTCGAGAGCCGATGTCGCTATGAAATACCTTGAGGATTCGAGCCAGAGTTCATGAGAATCGTAAACAAGTTTGGCTCCAAGCTTTCCGGCAGCCTTTGCGCAAATGAAGAGGGTATCCAGATCGTTTGCGTGAAATATATCCGCACCGGTCGAAAGCGCTGCTCTGTAGAGTCTGTATTCCCACGGAACGGCCCTTTTCAGGTCAGTTATAAATCTTCTGAAGCGATTGCGGCGAAGGAGTTTGATAATCCTGCTCTTCAGAGAGTTATTCTCTTTTGCAGATGCACCTATCACTTTTTCTCGAAGCACGTTGCGGCGGGTGGAATCTTTGGGCGGTCTGAGTATTCGAATATCCTTCCAGATTTCCTCAGTCGGACAACCCTCCTCCGTTCCGGCAATGATGGTGACACTGAAACCTGCCTCTGAAAGACTGATTGCTTCCTTTTTAACTCTCGCGTCATTCCAGAGCTGATTTTTGACCACCATGCATACTTTGGTAGATTCCACAAAGACTCCTGATTCATTAACTGATCTGGCTGTAGTATGTTTTAAATCCGGGCGACAGTATACTTAAAAGGAACGGATTACTCAAGAATGAATGTTTTCCGGAATTGTACCGGCAGGAAAATGATGGAATTGATAAAGGTAGCTACAGAGGGCGACAGAAGTGAATAGACTATGTGTGATGAAGTTCGGGGGAACCTGTCTTGCTTCGGTAGAGGACAGAAAGATATCCCTGTCTCATTGCGTTGAGCAATTGATTAAGCACGACAAACTCATTGTAGTTGTGTCCGCGATGGGAAGAAAGGGTGATCCCTATTCTACCGATACTCTTCTTGAAATGGTCTCTTCCCCATCAAAACAGGAGAAAGCCTGTCTTATGGCTACCGGTGAAATAATCTCCGCTACCGTTCTGGCTGATATGCTCAGGTCCGAAGGAGTTTCGGCGAAGTCAATAACCGGCTGGAACGCAGGCATCCGCACGAATAAAGAAAATTGTAATTCAAACCTGGAGTCGATTGACAAGAGAGTTCTCCAGACGGCTCTTGAGGAGCATGATTGTATTATCGTTGCAGGTTTTCAGGGAAGGGGAAGTAATGGAGAGGTTTCCACTCTTGGCAGGGGAGGAAGCGACATAACCGCAATTGCGCTGGCCGCAGCTCTTGATGCTGACGAAGTTCTGCTGTACAAGAAAATCGATTCAGTGTTCACTGCAGATCCGGATAAAGTTCCCGGAGTCATAAGTGTGGAAAGAATCAGTTCTGAAGATTTGAGTCAACTTGCCTGGCAGGGAGCGGAGGTTGTACATCCCAGAGCTTCGGAAATTGCCGGAAAAGCGGGAGTGAAGATTGATATCCTATCTCATTCCACAGGTGAGCGAGTCACAGAGATAGAACCATTTGTTATTCGAAGCGGAAAGTACATTACTGGTGTCGCGTCCGGTCCCGATGTGACGCAGTACAGAATCAGAAAAAACGATGAAACAACTCTGCATGGATTTTACTCGAAAGTGTTCGGACTCGTAGCGGCAGCTTCCGTTTCAATGGATATGTTCAGTGTGTTCAGCTCCATAGCAATGTTTACGGTTCCCTTGGAGGAGAGTGAAACGGTATCTGAAGTTCTGAGTGGGAACATGATCGAATTCGAAACGGTTTCACCCTGTTCGAAAGTATCGATAGTCGGAGCGGGGATGCATGGAATTAAAGGAGTTATGGCAAGGTTCTCCTCAGCGCTGGATCAGGCAGACATCGATATGCTTCAGACCGTTGACTCTCATGCAACCATCTCTGCACTTGTTCTGCTGGATCAGAGAGACTGTGCGCTCAGGGCTCTTCACAGAGAGTTTCTGGAAGAATGACTCTTCTGACAGTAATAGTACTCGCTATTATTCAGGGAATCACGGAATTCCTGCCCGTTTCGAGTTCAGGGCATCTCGCTCTTGCAGGGACAATCATGAATGTCCCTGCCGGTGATATTACTTTTGAAGTAGTTGTGCATGTTGGAACACTTATGGCGGTTCTTGCCGTTTACTGGAAAGATCTTGTCGGTCTTGTTTCAGGGGTTTTCAGGAAACAGAAGGAGTCCCTTGTTCTCGCAGGCCTGCTTGTTCTGGGGTCGATACCCGCGGCAGCGGTCGGATTTCTGCTGGCAGATTCAGTCGAGCAGCTTTTTGACAGGCCGGTTGTGGTTTCCATTATGCTCATTGTCACGGGTTGTATCCTATTCTCAACACGATTAGCATTCGCGAAGCAAGGCAGAAGAGAAAACCCTTCGATTACCGGCGGTCTTATGATCGGGCTGGCGCAGGCGATTGCCCTTCTCCCCGGGATTTCACGTTCTGGTATTACTATTTCAACAGGACTGTTCGCCGGGATCAGAAAGGAAAAGGCAGCACGGTTTTCCTTCCTTCTTTCCATACCGGCGATTGCAGGTGCTGCTGTACTGAAGCTGGGTGATATAGGGGAAAGTGGTATAGAACTGCCCCTGATAATCGTTGGTCTGGCGGTTTCAGCTGTTACCGGATATCTTGCACTGAGGCTTTTGCTTTCATTTCTATCCAAAGGGAAGTTCTCAATCTTTGCTTGGTATTGCTGGGCGCTTGGACTGTCCGGTCTGGTCATCTCGATAACAGGAGGCTGAGTTGCAGATACTTCTTCTTTCCATTCTGATTGCCGGGAACATAGCAGGATGGCAGGAAAAATTCTCATCCGGTGAATGGGAAAGCTCCCGTGACCAGGCTCTCCTTTCTGTAGAGGCGGATTCCTCCGATTCGGATGCGTGGGCAGCACTCTCTTTTTCAGAAGCTGTTATCGGAAACATTCCGGAAGCCATGGAATTTGCTGAGAATGCGATTGAACTGGATTCGCTTTCAGGGATGGCGTGGGCGGCGCTGGGCAGATCAATGATCCTGGATGACGTTGAACTGGCTTTGCGCAGCTTTGAGAGAGCGCTGAAGCTCGATTCAACTTTTATCCCTGGTATTGTTGGAAAAGCTCATTGTCTGGTTCTTCATGAAGAGTATGAAGAAGCCTCAGCAGAACTGAACAGAGCTTTGTGCATTGATTCAGCCTGGATATCTATTTGGCTTGAGACCGCGACTATTCTTGAATATCAGCTGGAATATGAGAAGGCCTTCGATTGTTTGACTGCCGCGCTGGAAATGTGGCCGGACAATCGTCTGCTCCTGCTTGAGGTGGGCTGGCTGATGGAAATGGAAGGCAAGTATGAGTCTGCGGAAGTCACATATAGACGAATATCAGAACTTTATCCTGATGATACAGATGCTCTTCTGAATCTAGGGCTTCTTCTTGAGGAACAGGAGTACTACGGTCTGGCTGTGAAGGCGTACAGGGCTCTTCTTGTACGGGATCCCGGGGATTACTGGTGTCTGGGTGAGATTGGTCTATGTCTGGAAATGGTTGGAAATCTCAACTCTGCCATTCAGAGCTACCTGGATGGGATCGAATTGAATCCGGACTATGTATTCGCTATGTACAGGCTTGGTTCGGTATTCGAGAGGACTGGAAATTCTGATGAAGCCATTCATTGGTACAATACCTGTGTTAAATCAGACCCACTTCACATTGACGCCTGGATTGAACTTGGGCTCCTTTACGAGAACCTGGGAAGATACAGTGCTGCTGAATCGGCTTACCGTTCTGTTCTTGAAAAAGATTCTTCGAATACCTGGACATGGGGAGAACTCGGAATAGTACTTGAGAACCTTGGAAGACCTGAGGAAGCCGGCGAAGCGTACGAAAACGGAATAGAGACAGATCCTGAATACCTCTGGGGGTGGGAACAGAGAGGACTTCTCTTCGAGGAGAGCGGAGATCTCGAATCTGCGGCAGAGTGGTATCAACTCGCGATAGATACCACGGAACCCGGAGCATGGCTTCTTGGTGAGCTTGGGTATGTTCTGGAACAGCTTGAAGATCCGGATAGCGCCATCGTGTGCTATAGAAATGCCATTCTAATCGATTCAACTTATCTGTTCGGGTTTCAACGCCTTGCTCCGCTTGAAGCGGAGTCAGGTAACCCTGAAGAAGCAATGAAATTGTGGGACAGATTTGTAGAAGCCGGAGGCGATGAAAGTACCGCCATGTGCGAAAGAGTTCTTCTCCTCGAGGGTCAGGGGAGTTTTGATGAAGCTGACAGCATGATGAATGTTCTGTCCGATCGATATCCTTCCGCATGGATTGATCTCGCCTGGTCATATTCGATTGTCGTTCCCGAAAAAGCTCTGCGGCTGGCTCGAAGAGCTTCCGAAATAGGTTTTGATGATGACTCCGTGCTGTGGTCTTCTCTGGCCGGGCTTTACAGCAGTCTTGATGAACATGATGCCGCTGAATCCTGTTTCGTGACCGCAACGGAACTGGCTCCGGATAATCCGGATATCTGGTTGGACTGGGGTTACTACCTGTTTGATTCAGATCAGGAAGAAGCCGCTGCTGAGAAATACGAGAAGGTTATTGAGCTTGACAGCCTTTCTTTCAGCGGCTGGAGCGGTCTTGGAGAGGCGTATCTTTTTGCTGATCATTATGATGAAGCCATTGCGGCACTTGAAAAATCCCTTGAACTTGATCCGTCATCTCCATGGATATTCTCATACCTGGGGCTGGCGTTCGAGCGGAAAGGATATTCTGATAAGGCGCTGGATTACTATTTCCAGGCATTGAGTTTATCGCCTGGATATGATTATGCCGAAACAAGAGTAAGATCCATTACCGATACCGGTTTTGATCCGGAATGGAACAGAAGGGAATCCGGACGTTTCAATGTTACGGTTTCTGCTGATGTGCGGATTGATAATGGCAATGTGCGTGAAAGAAACTACTCCGTCAGCAGCCTGATATCATACGAGTATGATTCCAGGGGGAGTTCTGTTTCTCTTGATGCGGAGTACAGTTTCATTGAGACGTCAAAGGAATATGCGAATGATTATTCCTGGGCGATGATGTCTTTCTCGATTGAACGTATTCTGTCAGATTGCTTCTCGGTCAAAGCAAACAGCAGCTGGGACAGACAGCCTGGAACTGTCAGACCATGGCAGATCAGCTCATATCTGTCTTTTGACTATTCAAGGTGGGTGAATGACTGGCTATGGATATCTCCAGGACTTGGAATCGGTCAGGTGAACACTCACTGGGCATCAGGTCTGGAAGATGAGAGAACTGACAGGACAACCCTTTACGGTTCACTGGCATTCTGGATCAGCGGTCAGGATTACAACTGGCCGACTCTCTGGTTGTGGGGAGATTTCTACCAGCCACCGGATAATACTGAGAATACACTGATGAACGGCCTGGCGGAAGTGACTTTCGATATGTGGAATCCCCTTTCACTCACGTTAGGATACAGCGTCGGTTATACGAGAACACCTGCTTACAGATACTGGGACAAGTACAATACCGAGTTCTACACTCGACTTAATCTGAGGATTTTCTGATGTACGGACTAATAGTATTTTGTGTAACAGCACTGATGTCACCGGACCTCAGTCTGTGGTATTCGCAATGTTCTCAGGGCAACTGGCATAACGCTGCAGAAGAGGCAGCCTCACTTGTCAGTGCTGATTCCAGTAATACGGAAGCCATGGCAGCCTTTCTGATATCAGGAGCATTCAGCGGAATTTCGGAGTTTGATCTTCTTGAAATCGAAGCAGCCGTTCCCGCTGATTCACTATCCCCCCTTTTCTGGGCAGCTACCGGATTGGTTCTGATGGAAAACCGATCATCCTCTATAGAACAGATGGAGGATGCGTTTCAAAAATCAATACAGCTGGACTCAACCGGTGTATTTGGCTGGTATCTTCTCGGTCATTTGCATGAGAAGCAAAGTGATACCCTCACAGCACTGCATTGCTATACCAGAGCGGCTGAGTTCGATTCAGATTTCCTTCCCGCGCGGTTGCAGCTGGGACGTATGCTGCGGGATGTAGGAAGACAGAACGAAGCTCTTGCTGAATTCCGGAAAACAATGGATACAGAAACTTCGTCCGGAGTGCTGGCGTTTGTGGAGTACCTTCTTCTCGCGGAAGAGACCGGATCAGAAATCAGATCGGACAGTCTGGAGAGAATGCTTCTTCAGGCAAATCCCGGAGCATATGTGAATCTTGCTTACGATCAATTTTATATAAGGCCTGATGTAGCGCTGGCTGCTGCGGTAAGTGCGGAGAGAACACTTACAGATGATAATCTTCTGATAGATATCTCAGAAACTTATTTATATCTTGGAGAGTATTCTGCTGCTGTTTCAGCTTCCGGCAAAGCTCTGGCTGCTTCAATTGACAGTATGGAAATCCTGGGAATACTTGGAGAGGCGCTGTTTGAGCAGGATAATATGAACGAGTCGAAGAAGGTATTTCTTGCTCTGCTGAATCTGGATCCCTTTTCAATTGATGCCTTGAACTTCCTTGGAAGCATCGCGGAGCAGGAAGCTAGAACTCCTGAAGCGGTTGATTACTTTCTGCGGACCCTGGAGCTTGATCCTTTCAATATCGATGCGAGAAATCATCTCAAAATAATTGCTGGAGATTCGTACGATCCGGATATAATAGCGGAAACACTTAAGGGATTCAGTGCTTCTGCTTCGGTTGATCTCTCAATTGAAAAAGGCACTCAGTCTTTCCTTGAATGCGGTGGCAGCACATCACTCTCCTACCGTTTTGACAGAAGAGGTTCCTCAATTAACGTCGGGTTTGGAGGAAGAACGATCAGCTGGGAAGAAATCCAGGGTCTAAGGATCGATACGCTGAACACAGAGACAGGATGGGCTTCTATCGAGTTTGATTACTGGTTGAATGATAACTACTATCTTGTAATGAGTTCATTCTGGGACAGGCAGAGGTATACGGTTCGTCCCTGGCAGGTGAGTTCTTACATCGCTGGTGGATGGCAGCATTGGATCTCATCCTGGTTCAGGTTCTCGCCGGAGATAGGGCTTGGGTCCGTTAATGCAAAGTGGTTATCCCATGATGATTCTGGATATTCAAACACTTTATCGGTTTACGTCTCAACAGGTTTATGGTATCGGAAACCTCACACATTCATTAGAGAGGCTGGGATCTCCGGAGACCTGTTCTTTCCGCCTGATAATCCGGAAAATTTCATTTCCCACGGAGCTCTTTCAATAGCTTTAAGAACATGGAACCCGCTTTACATCACTATCGGTTACCAAGTTGATTACACAAAAAATCCAGAAGTACCTTCATGGGAAAAATTCAATACCAGTTTTAACGCCGCGCTGAACTTCGACCTTTTCTAGGGTCAGGTCTTGCATTCAAGCGTTTATAGTCCATAGGGTCAGGTCTTGCATTCAAGCGTTTATAGACTTCATATAATAAAAGATAGCAATAAATGCTTAAATGCAAGACCTGACCCTATGGTCTTAGTAGATTTGTTACTGGAGTGCTCAGGATTTTCCGGAAGAAAACGTATGCGATACCGGTTGAAGCTGCGAGCATTACACCAAGGCCTGCCGCAAGCCACCCTACAGGGAAAACCGCAAGAGTATCAACCGCAGCTCTGAGTGTGGGACTGAGAGACAGAAGCGTACTGCTGGCACCCCAGGCAAGTAGACATCCGAGCGTTGCACCAAGAATTGTCGTTACCATTGACATGAAGAAGATCTGGAATGAAAAGATCATCGCAAGTCGATCGTAAGGTGTACCAAGAGCAATCAGAACGCCAAGGGCGAAGCGTCTGTTTCTCAGGTCGTTTACCAGCGTATGAATCGCGCTTGAAAGCGCTGAGAGGAGAATTGCTGCAGCAAGAGCTGATAGAGCAGCTGTAACGGCTCCGACAAGAATCTCCGCCTTCTGTGCAATACCCCTTCTTGTTTCCGCGCGGAGGCCGGTCTCCTCCACCTCGCGAACAATTGATGGAACATCTTCAGCGCTTACCGCGGTAATGACAAGAGCACTGTACCTTCTTGTGTCCTCGGGCAGGAAAAGGAAATTGATCTGATCCACAAATTCAAAGGGTACTCCAATCGCGAACAGATTCATGTTTCGGGAAGTAGCCTCTATCCTTGCCCTCACGGTGACAGGAGTATGATCGAGTTGCGCAATAGAGCTTCTGCCAAGTGTTACCGTGCATTCCATGCCGATAACTCCATCAGGGGTCAGTCCAAGGAGATTGTTTGATTCAGCGAAACCGGCATTGTACAGAAGCAGCAGGTTCTCGCTCAGAACAACAGGCAGCAGTTTTCTCGATGAATCCTCAAGAGAGTAGGACCAGTCAATTGACTCAAGAAGAGAATCACCCAGGAACTCAGATGTAACGCCTTCAAGGGTTATGTCCGTGTAGTAAGGCTGTCCTCCGAGGTGACCGCGCAGATAGGCCGGCATATGCGCGAAAATCTGCGGATCTACTCTGGCAACTAATGGCAATTCCTCCAGAGATACTTTGATATCCTCAGTGATCTCCATACCACCTGTTTCGGTCTGGAAGAACCCCGCCTGCATGCCAGGTGGAGTAACACGAACCTGTTCAGCCGGAAGATCGCTCGATAGAAACCTGTCCAGAACGTTCTGTACGCCCAGGCCGATTGATATGAAGAATATTAACAGGAGAGATGCAGTGAAGAGCATACCCTGGCTGAAGATATAATCTCTCCAGTGACCGCGGTTCCACAGATGAAGGGCGAGGTGAATTTCAGATGGTTTCATGCAGAATACCATCTTTCAGTTCAAGAATACGGTCTGCTCGTTCCAGGATACCTTTCGAATGAACGACAGCGACGACAGCGAACCCCTGTTCTTTACGTGTTTCATCAAGCAGGTTGAAAAGTATCTGTTCGCTCTCCTCATCAAGACTTGCGCTTGGTTCATCAGCCAGGAGGATCGATGGCCTGTTAACCAGACCTCTGGCGACCGCGACTCTCTGTCTTTCTCCTCTGGACAGGAGTGATGTCTTCGTTTGATCGGTTCTGACCGAAAGCATTTTCAGGACATCCTCTGCGTGAGAACGAGCCATTTCCAGGTTGCCTCCGGAAAAGACAACGGGAAGAATAACATTTTCTATAGCGGTCAGTGATGGGAGGAGATGAAAATCCTGGAAAACAAATCCAAGGTGTTCTCTGCGCAGAGCCGCCAGCTCTGACGATTTCAACTCGCGAGTGTCATTTCCCGCGATGGAAAGATTTCCATTAAAATCCCGATCATGTGTTCCGAGTATTGACAGTAAGGTGCTTTTTCCAACACCGCTTCGGCCTGTAATCGCAAGGAATTCACCCTTGAAAACTGTGAGGTCAAGACCTGAAAGAACTTCCATTCCTTCGAAGCTTCTTGAGATTTCGCGAGCCTGGATAATGCTCATTCCGGCAACAACTCCAGCAGCACTTCCTTAATAAGACTGTCCGGAGAGATACCGGTATCGCTGAAACTGATTGAAAGTGTAGAAATATAGTCATCACCTCTGACAAGTTTGATCTCCAGAACTGTCAGTGGAGGATTGTCATCTTCTATATCAAGGCTTATTCGAAGAGCTTTCAGGCCAGCTGATTGCACAAGATTCCTTACATTTGCCAGAGTACGTCTCTCGGATCGAGAAAACATACCATCCGGCAAAACCGAGAGAAAAGAAAGGGAGTTGCTTGAAAAGAGAACGGTCAGATCTGCTTCTGAATCGGCTACTTCCATCAGATCAGTATCGGATGCAAGGGATTCGACAGACTCAAGCTCCAGCCATCTGTCTACCGATCTGTCAGATCCTGTTCCGGTGATAAGGCATGTCCAGCCATTCCTGGCTGAAATAGAGCCCAGCACACTCCCCTGATCGTTAATAAGATCGATTCTGTCACCTGCTTCTACTGAATTACAACCGAATCCTTCTCTGGCGATGGGGGTAATTTCATCAGCATCCATACTGGAGGAGAGAAACAGTAACTGTGGAGAAAGATCAGAGAGATTGATGCTCAGCAGACTGATGCCCAGGTTTCCCCTGGAGAGAAGAGAATCACATAACCATACTGGTATAAGTGTTCTGATTTTTATAGGGAGCAGTTCGACGTTGAAATCAGCGTTCATATGTGCATGAAGAAAA
>DAOWJX010000004.1 GCA_030640155.1 Candidatus Aegiribacteria sp.
CAGATTCGTTAATACTTTCATTATTTGCCCCCGATTTGATTACGTTTCAGATGATACCATATTGAACATAGAATATTCCAGTAAAAGGTCTGTGTCACGTCCGGGAAACGAAGCATGTTCGGCCTCAATCCTGCCAGCGTAGGGTATTGGATCAGTTATGAGGGCTATAAACCCATATAGCTGTCCATTTTCCAGAAGCCATCCTCCCTCAGCAAAATCCATATGTTCGTTTCTTCCGTGTCGATTATCCTGCGCGTGACTTCTACGAAGGCGGAGTCACCTGAGATCCGGGAACTGTTGATTGTGTACTCGATCTCCAGATCTGCGATACCCGTTCTTTCCATTCTATCCCAGGATGCTTCGTAGGACAAAATGTATAAGGTCTTCGCATTCAGATTCCTGATCTCGCTTGTGCTGAGTTCAATATCGGCTATGGCCAGGAGTCGGTTCGGATTGCTGCTGCTCTTGATTTCTTCTACAAACTGATCGAGACCGCTGAACTCTCCCTCAGATACATGCGACGCCATCATTGAAGCATCCCGGGTCTCAAAACCTTCAAGGAAGGCATCAACCACTTCCTCGGGCTCCAGTTGCACATCTTCCCTGCATGACAGTAAAGATAGTAGAGTGAGCAACATCACAAGCAACTTATGCATATACATCCTCCTCCGATTGATTCAAGTTTCATATGCTCATCGTATCTTATAAAATATTGGACTACATTTATACGCAAAATCTGATTCGGGCGACAGGATAGTAACAAGATCACGGGCTACTTCAAATAACCTGATTCCACAAAGTATATCTGCTGTATTTCCTAGTAGTTACTTCCTGATGAGTAACTTCTGTTTTTCAAATTAAGATTTGTTGAATATACGACGTGATAGAAACCTGAATATCGATGAGGGGATACAAGTCGGATTGAGATACTGAAGCCCGGAACAGTAAAACCACCTCAGGCATATCTGTAGAGAATGTACAATCCGCCCAGGATCACAAGCACACCACAGACTTTTCTCAGTATCGGGACAATACCTGATTTTTCATTCCACTTCAGAAAGCTCTGTATTGAACTGGAGAATGTTCCCGCCGCAATAATTACTCCGCAGTGACCGACAGCAAAAGCGACAACAAGCACAATAGCGAAGACGGGGTACGTACCACCCGTGCTGAAGGCAACACCGAGGATTGGAGCCATAAAGGCAAAGGTGCATGGACCAAGAGCAATCCCGAATACAAGGCCTAGGAGAAGTGCTCCTGCAAGACCGGATTTTTTCGATGAAAAGCTCTTATCTCCTTTGAAAGGGGATGGGAGAACTTCGAGCAGATTCAGTCCGAAGTACAGCATTACTGCAGCGGCAAAATAGTACCCGAACTGCCCGATATCTCCCATCAAGCGGCCAGCAGCCGCAGTAATAACTCCTATAAGGATTATCGTGATCATTATGCCAAGGGAGAATACGGCTGAAATAGTGAAGGCCCTGTCTGATCCGGGATTTCCCTGCCTTGAGATGTATCCTACGACCAGAGGAATACTTGCCAGATGGCAGGGACTGAGGAGAATACTCAGCACTCCCCATATTAAAGCGAACGGAACCGCTATCGGCGCTGCTGATTCTACAGCGTCTGTGAACGAAGCAATCAGATTTTCCATACTGCCTATTTCTGAGAATGAGATGAATTGTAACCGAATTCAATCAGCTTAGCTGCCATATCTTCACTGCTCATGTAGCCTTCGTGCCTGAACAACTCATTCCCGTCAGCATCAAAGATTATCTGCGTAGGAATGAGCCTGATGCCATATGACCGTGCTGTGGTCTGATTCTCGTTAACATCTATGAATTCTACTTCCACCACCCCCGCATATTCTGCAGTGAGAGCTTCCAGTTCTGGGATCATCATTCTGCATGGTGTGCAATTGTGCGATCCAAGATCCAGAAGTCTGGGCAGATTGCAATCAGCAGGCGCAACAATCGTGTCGGCGGATTCGTGGTTCTTTCCGGCAAGAATTGCTGCTCCGGCCAGCAGGCAGATAAATATGATTATTAAAATTCTGGTGATCTTATTCATATAGCTCCTTGTTGGATTTATTTAAGGAATTCGATTATCTGATCAATTGAGGGAACGGATCCCGCGACCTTTACATCACCGTCAACTACAAGAGCAGGAGTCAGCATGACTCCGTAACTGATGATATCGTTGATGTCGGTGACCTTTTCCAATTCGTACTCGATTCCCAGTTCTATCGCTGCCTGGTCTGTAAGCTCAGCAAGTTTGATGCACTTAGGACAGCCGGTCCCGAGTATCTTGATCTCTTTTTTCATTCTGCTCCTAACCTGAAAACAGCCCGAAGACTATACCGCTGACCGTAGCCATTATCACAACCAGTGAAACGAAAGTTATTGTTCTGGATGTTCCCATTATGCTCCTGATAACAAGCATGTTCGGTAGAGAAAGGGCGGGACCTGCCAGCAGAAGGGCCAGGGCAGGGCCCTTGCCCATGCCGGCGCCAAGAAGCCCCTGAAGGATTGGTACTTCTGTGAGGGTCGCGAAATACATTAATGCTCCCGCGATTGAAGCAAAGAGATTCGCGGCGATCGAGTTTCCTCCAACCGCTGAACTGACCCATTCGGAAGGTATCAGACCTTCATTGCCTGGCCGTCCCAGAAGAGCCCCGGCAATCAGCACACCTGCGAAAAGAAGGGGGAGTATCTGTTTCGCGAATGCGAATGTTGAGTCAAACCATGATCGTGTTTCACGGTTCCCTGTTGTAAGAACAACTGAAAATCCAATCAGACCGATTGCGAAGGCAATAACAGGATAACCCGGAAGAGTTACAGCAGAAACAGTGATGACAGCTGCGACAATAAACAGTTTCCAGAGTTTTACATTGAACCAGGTGGTGAGGATCAATCCTAGAAGGATGGAAAAACCTCCCGTAATAATCCATTTCGATGAATAGATAATACTCCAGAGCCCGGAGTCATCAGAAGGTTTCCCCCAGTTAGCAAATATGAGGATGCCGACCATACTGGCAAAATACAGACTTGTCTGCCACAGGGGGCGTTCAGCATCATCATGACTTATTGATGATTGCGCAGGAATCGTTCTTTCATTCTCCCTTTTTCCGTAAATCAGGTGCATGAGGAGGCCTATCACAATACTGAATACGACAGCTCCGACCGCACGGGCTATGCCCAGCTCAAGTCCCAGAATTCTTGCGGTCAGAATTATCGCAAGAACGTTGGTGGCGGGACCTGAATAGAGGAAAGCAGTGGCTGGTCCGATCCCTGCGCCCATCCTGTAAATACCGGCGAACAGAGGAAGCACAGTGCAGGAGCAGACGGCAAGTATGCTTCCGGATATCGAAGCAACTCCATAGGCAATAACTTTCTTTGCCTGTGCCCCAAGGTACTTCATCACGGAAGCCTGGCTCAGGAACACCGAAATCGCACCTGCAATGAAAAACGCTGGAAGAAGACAGGTCAACACATGTTCTCTCGCGTACTCTCTCAGGAGATAAAGAGCTTCAAATACAGCATTGTCAAAACGACTCCATCCGAGGGGAAGGAAATACGCAATCAGAAAGAAACCCAGCATGTAACCAAGAGGGTTTCTATCTTTCTTCCAGTCCATCAATTCTCCTCTTTAACGTAGATCCGTAAATTTCTAAATGCAATCCCCGCATGAATCAGAAGAACAGGTATCAGACAACTCTTCATCTCCATTCATAACTTTTTCAACACAGTCAAAGAATTTCAGAACGCATGGAGTTCGCAACCGATACAGAACCTTATTTCCGTTTTTCCTGCATGAAACGATTCCAGCATGACGAAGGATCAGAAGATGTCGGGATACAGTGGAAATATCGAGATCGACCAGTTCCGTCAGAGCTCCAACTGTCTTTTCATTCCTCGAAAGCTCCTCGACTATCATGAGACGGGCGGCATTGGCCATCGCCTTGATTATCTCAGCTCGTTTTTCAAATAGGTCCTTATTACCTGCTGGCATGGCAATTCCTTTCTGTACTTGTGTAATTGTACAATAATACAAATACTGTTTGTAGTCAAGCAGACACACTGTTTAATGTTCAGGATATGACTATGGACATGAAAGAATGGTAAGATGAGAATGCTGGCGAAATATGTAGGTTTAGTGGATTCAGAAAGGCTTGGCAGACATTTGAAGAGGTTGAAGTTATGGGATGTTCATGAGTGTTAAGATGGATCGAACGGACTCAACACAAAGAAGAAGTAAATCCGTGTGGAGTGGCGGATAATGGTGCTGTTGACTTTACATCTATCTGACAGATATATATCTGACAGATATAAATCTGAATTTCATGAAAGGATCTCCATATGAACAGAAGATATTGGTTTATGATTCCTGTTCTTGCGTTGGTGGCCTGCAGCAATGTAAACACACCGGTCGTACAGTCTTCATATGTAGCACTTTATTCCGATCAAGGCGTAGAACAGTCATGTATCACCGCAACTGTGAATATGTTCGAGTGGATGGGGCTTTCCCTCCAGGAAGTCTCTTCCGAAGATATCAGAATGGGCTGTCTTGAAGATTTCGATCTGGTCTGTTTTCCCGGAGGGGACATGTATCAGTACTCCCAGAGTCTTTCTACAGAAGGCATATCACGCGTACGGTCCTTCATCAGTAATGGAGGTGGCTATATAGGCATATGCGGCGGAGGATATTTTACAGCTGAAAAAGTTTACTGGATGGGTAATCAACTTCCGATGGAATCGCTCCAACTGTTTAAGGGAAGATCGGAAGGACCTGTTGCTGAATTCGAGCAGGTTGGTTACCAGGCCATGGTTCAGATAAATATTCTTGATACATCACATCCGATAACTCAGTCTGTATTGAATCCATCGTGGATATTCTACTGGGTCGGTCCGAAGTTTATACCGGAGAATCCTTACGAAGTTGACATACTGGGAGAATACGATTCAGGAAACCATCCGGTTATACTCGCTTTTGAATATGGCTCAGGCAGGGTGTTCATCATCGGAACACACCCTGAGTTCGAGGAAGACAGCGACCGTGATGGTTTTCCGCCTGATAGTACTCTTAATGATATGGGATCTGACTGGGAGCTTATGGAAAATGCAGCCCGATGGTGTACCGGTCAAATATGAATATGAATATTAAATGAGAGGTCTGACATATGGCTGTTGAGAGTAGAACACGATTTATTATCCTCGCTTTTCTTCAATACAAACCGGGATCCGGTTACCAGATCAAGAAAGCCATTGAAGGCAGTGTCGCTAATTTCTGGAGAGAATCCTATGGTCAGATATATCCGAAGCTGAAGGAAATGGCCCATGACGGGCTCGTCAAATTGCAGAATAAAGAAAAGTCCCTGCAGGACAGAAGAAATATCTATAAAATCACAGAGAAAGGAAAAGAGACCCTGCTGGAATGGCTATCGACCGAAGCAATTCAAACACCTCCACGGTCGGAAATACTGCTGAAACTGTTCTTCGGTGATCTTGTAGGACCTTCAGTTATGATAAATATGATTCTCCAATACCGGTGTAAGAAGGAAAATGAACTGAGAAGGCTTCAGTCAATTCTGAAGGATTATTTTGAAAAGCCTGTAGGGCACGCAATATACGGAAAAATGACGGTCGAATACGGAATTCAGGTTTCAACTGCTGTGATCGAATGGTGTGATAGAACACTTGAAATTCTGGAAGGGATTTAAGTAGATTCAGGCGCTCTCCGTCTTTTCGAAAGAAGTATGAGATCTCTGATCTCTGTTTCGTTACGGCATTTCATCCAGTTTGAATCGAAGTCCGGGGCACTTGTTATCTCAGCGATCGCCATGAGTGCTCTGAGATGGAACATCCGCTCGTCTCTGGAACCTGCAAGCACGAAGATCATCCGGACAGGTGAATTCTCACCTCCGAAATCCACGCCTTGCAGGCACCTTGCTATAGCTACTGAGAATTTGTTCTCTCCCGGTACGATTATATGCGGGATTGCAAGGCCTTTCCTGAGTGCGGTTGTCGATTCCTGCTCCCTTGAAAGGAGAAGTTCCGCGAGTTCACTTCCTGGAAGACTGAGCGAAGGTGACAGCTTGTCCGATATGGAAGCGAGGAACGACTCGAGATCGATTGGTCCATCCAGATCCAATATCGGGGCATCCAGAACAAGTCTGTCGAATCTGTCCTCATAGATATTATCTCTCTCTTTTAAAATCTCTGCGAGTTCCCTGACAAGTCCATTTTCCTTCCTGACGAGTTCTCTCGGGAATATTCGAGCGGCTAGATGCAGAAGTGCGTAGTGCCTGCTGGATCTGTGACGTGAGTAGATGAAGTACCAGATCGATCCTCCTATGACGACAAGTACGCTTGCGATGAGAGCTGACTGCCCTAATTTGTAGAGGAGCACGATCATCCCGACAATTCCAATGAGCTGAATCCATGGGTAACCAGGGCTTCTGAAGTCAGGTCTATACGTATGTATCCTGCTCTCCCTCATGACAATTACGGCGGTATTAACAAGAAGATAAAGTAGGATCATCATGGTTGAAGCGAGTTTTACGAGATGAGTAAAATCAAGAAAAAGCAGCAGGATAATGATGATGCCGGTAAGAAGAATGGAAAGCCAGGGTGTTCCCCTTTTCCTTGATATTCTTGACAGACCTGCTGGAAGAAGCTCGTCACGACTCATGGCGAAGGGAAACCTTGCCGAAGCAAGAATACCTGCATTAGCAGTGGATAGAAAAGCAAGCACAGCTGCTACGCTCATTACGGTGAGACCGGTGCTTCCAGCGACAACTTTCGCTGCTTCGGATATCGGCATACCGGTCGAGGATAGAACCGAAGGATCCAGTACACCAACGCAGATGAGAACGGAAACGAAATAGAACAAGGTGACAACAATCAGTGCCAGGAACATACTGGCTGGCAGATCCCTTCCCGGATTTTTAGCTTCCTCTGATACGCTGGTGACTTTTGTCAACCCGCCGAAAGCGACAAAAACAAGCGCTGCAGCTTCAAGAATACCGCCGAAACCGTTTGGAGCAAGCGGTCTGAATCGATCAGGTGATAATGATGTAAGACCGAATCCTGCAAAAAGCGCAAGGGATATCAGAAGACCGGCAACTAGAACAATCTGGGTTTTACCGGCATGTCCGGCCCCTCTGAGATTGATCCCGGTGAAGAGGATGCATGAAATTATCGCAAAGAGTCTTCCATTTATTTCCGGTGACAGGAATTCCATGAATATACCGAGACCGACGAAGGCAAAAGCTGTCTTGACAGATAGAGAAAACCAGGCGGCAAAACCGGACAGGGTTCCAGCGAGAGGTCCAAGAGCTCTGTCAACGAAATAGTATGTTCCGCCTGCTCTCGGCATGGCAGTGGAAAGCTCTGCTTTACTGAGCATTGTCGGAATTGTAAGGAATCCTGCTATCAGATAGGAAAATATCACTCCGGGTCCAGCCACGGTGAAGGCCAATGCCGGGAGGACGAACAGGCCTGAACTGATCATGGATCCGGTCGCAATTGAAAAAAGCGAAGGAATACCAAGTTCCCTGTGAAGTCTGCCGGTTCCTGTACCTGCATGCTG